>CALAKE010000308.1 GCA_937922775.1 uncultured bacterium
ATCGAACGACTGTTCAGCTCCCGACCAGCATGGAGCGCGGCGAGACCCCGAAGGACTCGGCGGTCATCGCCATCGAGGAGAACGGCGTCATTCATTTCTCCGATGGCGAGGAGGGCAGCCGTGTGGTCAACCCCTCGGACATCTTGCCGGCAGCAGCCTTCATCATGTCGAAGAACTCATTGAAGTTCTTCCTGATCAAGGCAGACGGCAATGTCCAGTACATGGCGGTTGACCAGATCATGGAACAACTCCGCCAGGCGGGCGTGCGGAACATCGCAATGCTCACCGAGCAAGAGTCGGTCGGCTAGGAGGGCGCGAAGATGAAGATCAAGAGAGAGAAAGAGAAGCCTGAGATTCCGACGGCGTCGATGGCAGACATTGCCTTTCTGCTGATCGTCTTCTTCATGATTACCTCGGTGTTTTCGGTGACCCGCGGGCTGGAGTTCCAGCTCCCCCGGCAGGACACCGCAGCCGAGTCGACCCCAGAAGAAGCAGTTCACATCCGCGTCGAGCCAGCAGGGACAGACTGTGTCTTCATCGTCGATGACGGCCAGATGGCCTTGAGGGATATCGCTGTCTACTTGCAGCCCAAGTTGGCACGTAACCCCAACAAATTTGTCATCATCGATACCGCTCCCACCGCTCCGTACCGCTGCATGGTGAACGTGTTCGACGAACTCAAGCAGGCAGACGTCAAGAACATCTCCATTCCCACGGAGGCCGAGAAGGCCGCGTGGGGACGGGTCATGTAGGCAGGGGGGGTGATCCTGAATGGCTGAGCAACCAGAAAGCAAACCCAAGGTCGAAGCGAAGAAGACCGAGGCCGAGAATAAGTATGGCCTGGCGACTTCCTCGTTCGGCTCGGAAGTTGGCGAAGATCGGCAGTCGATGAAGATCGCTTGGATCGGCGCGCTGATTCTCCACTTCGCGCTGTTCATCATCGTCTTCCCGGAATTCGAGACGACGGTGGCCGAGGTCGAGACCAAGGAAGCGGTGGTCATCAAGCGCTACAAGCCGCCTGAGCCGCCCAAGGAGCAGCCGAAGAAGAAGGTCACGCGGCGTAGGACCTCTAGGGTCCCTATTCCTGACCCCACTCCCGACGAGCCTGAGCCTATCACTGCTGAAGAAGCAGACTTCGTCGAGACCGAGATGGCCCAGACGACCACAGAGTTCGTGGTCGGCATGCCCACGGGCGGACCTCCGGTCGTTGTCGAAGAGGGACCGATGCGTGTCGGCGGCGAGATCCAAGAGCCGACGCTCATCTCGCGGGTCAACCCGGTTTACCCGGAATTGGCGCGTCGTGCTCGTCTCGAGGGCCCGGTAATTCTCCAGGCCATCATCGACAGGCAGGGGGTTGTCAAGGAAGTCGAGGTTCTCCGTGGTCTTGGTCTCGGTCTCGATGAGGCCGCGATCGACGCGGTGAGTCAGTGGCAGTACACCCCGACTTTCTACAATGGGCGTCCGGTCGAGGTCATCCTCACCGTGACGGTGATCTTCGAGCTTATTCAGTAAAGACAGTTGGCCGATCCGCACGGCGGGTGCGCCCGTCGTGCGACTTGGCATCTACAAAGAAGGTGATCCGATGAGTGTGAAAAAGCACATGCTGGCATGCGTCAGCATTCTCCTCGTCGGGAGCTTCCTGTTGCCCGCCACAGGGCTGGCGCAAGAGGAGACCTGGCAGAGGGCATATCAGGCCTATAGTGGTGGCAATTTTTCGGAGGCCGAGCGCCTATTCCTGGAAGTCGTCGAGGAATATCCGGAGTGGGGTTGGGCGCACCTGATGCTCGGGATCACCATGCAGCAGAGAGGCAAGTCCACTGAGGCGTTGGATCACCTGCAGCTCGCGAAGGACACGGTTGCAGAGGACCAGGAGCGCTTCATGGTCCACAACGCTATCGCCAACGTTCAGCTACTGCAGGAGAATTACGACTCCGCGATCAGCGAGGCCAACGAGGCGGCACAGTACGCGCAGAACGACGACAATCGCGCCACGGTCGCTAAGACGAAGGGGCAGGCGTACTACTGGAAGGAAGATTGGCAGGCCGCTGTACGTGAATTCCAGCGCGCTGCTACCTCCCGGACCGGTGATGCGAATGTCTATGCCATGCTCGGCCGGGCTCAGTACGAGCTCAACGACAAGGACGCCGCCCTGGACTCCCTTACCCGTGCAGCCCAGATGGACCGGCGCAACAAGTTGGCGCTCTATTTTGCCGGTCTGATCCACCTCGAGGATCGCGACTATGCAGAAGCGGTTCGGGTGGCTGAGCTCGCCATTCAGGCCGACCCTCAGGACACCAACATCCGCAGCATGCTGGGTCGGTCCTACCTCGGCTCGCAGAGGTTCGCTGACGCCATTCAGGCGTTCGAAGTTGTGCTGAGCTCGAATCCGAATGATGGGAGCGCTCGCTACAACCTGGGCCAGGCCTATCAGTTCAGCGAGGACTGGGGCAGGGCGATCGAGAACTACCAGGCCGCCGTTGCCCAGCTGCCTGCCGGCAGCGCAGCGTCGGCAGCGTGCCTCTACGACCTGGGATTCACGTACGAGAAGGTTGGCCGCTACGAAGACGCACTGGCCGCTTTCAACGACTCCGCGGCCATCGACGGTACGTCTCGTGTTGCCGAAGCGATCGCTCGTGTCGAGGAGCGTATCCGGCGCGCCAAGGAAAAGAAGGACGGCGGCATCTAAGCTGCCTTGTAGCAACAGGACCACGACTTTGGGCCGGTCGCGTCAAACGCGGCCGGCCCTTCCTGTTTCGGCTAGAAGCAGGCATCACAGCGGTCGGCACGGGGTAGTCACCTTGGCGGACAGTTCACGCGGAGTAGTCTGTCGAGCTACTCGGGCCGATGTGCCACCGCGCTCAAGCGTCCGCTACGGCGACCACCCCGCGCCTCCCTGGGGGCCTAGCGAACCCGATACGGTGAACATCCCGCTCCTGCAGCATCTCCTCGATGAGGCGTTTCAATTCCTCGATGCTGGTCGCCGTCCTGAACTCCTCGATCTCGGAGAGCGCAGAGCTAATTCGAATGCCGGCTGGGTTGCCGATGACCATCTCCTCGCCATCTGTGGTGACAATGGCCATGATCCCTTCCGGATCCATCGGCGTTACTTGCGGGGATAGTAAGACCTCTTCCCCTAGCTTCGGCGGGTCCGGCCAGCCGGAGGTCTTCTTGCAGATCCTGATCGAGCCGAGTCGGAAATCGCCGACGGGGTAGTAGAAGTAGACGTATGGAGTTTCCGGATACCCGGACTTGCGCTTCACCCACTCCCGTACCTCGACCTGGATCAAGAGCCCAGGATGCATACCGGCGTAGAATCCACCGACGATACCCACAACGGTTCCGTGAATGATGGCGGCAGCCCTTGTGACAGCCCCGGAGAAAGTTTCCAGGCGCGCGTACGACGCATAGCTGCCTGGTCCGATCTCCAGGCACTGTTCCGGGGGATACTGGAGGGCGGCGGCCAGCTCAGTACTCCATCGCTGGTCAATCATGGGATACGCGGCCAGCAGTAAACCGTCATTGCGCGAGATGAGCATCTCGGCTGAAACCCAGAGGTCCCCGATTCGACTAGGGATTGGGATCTTCCCCGCCCGCTCGTCGCCCCATCCTTCCTGCGGCCACAGATCGGTTGCCACCGGCGCCGCAAGAAGAGCGCTGACACAGACTGCCGCAATCAAGCCGCTGGATCTGAGCATCGCCCAGCATCCTCTCTATGGTCCCCAGGACTGACGGCATTACTATCGCGCCGCGCCCGTTCTCGTCAAAGGACCTGTTCCGGGGCGGAATCAGGTAGGGGCCCGGCGCGGGTAGCTGAAAACACCCTTCTAGGGAGATTTGGGGTGATCGCCGCAGCGGACGCTTGAGCGCGGTGGCACGTCGCCCTGAGTGGCTCGACAGACTACTCCGCGTGAACTGTCCGCCAAGGTGACTACCCCGTGCCTCCCGAGGCAGACGCCCGCTGTCGGTCCGCCACGGTGATTACCCCGGGCCGATGGCTTGGAGGCGGGCGGAGAGCTGG
>CALAKE010000309.1 GCA_937922775.1 uncultured bacterium
GACCAGAATGAGCCCCGTCAGCACCGTCACCTGCCACAAGAATGAAGCGTCTCCGCCCGGCCACCAGAGCTCCGCGAGACCGTAGATGACCCAACACATGATCGCTGCGGCGAGGCAGAGCCGCGCCACGCTCGCCAGCAAACGGCGTCCTCCCAGCGGCCCCATCCTGCGACGCAGAAGCCACAGAAGTAGAGCCAGGTTGACGTAGGAAGCGAGCGAGCTCGCCAGCGCAATGCCGGCGTGCCCCATGTATCGCATCAGCACGAGGCAACCAATGATATTGACCACCATCGCAACTGCGCCCACGGCTACCGGCGTACGTGTGTCTCTGAGCGTGAAGAAGCCCGGAGCCACGATACGGACCGCCGCGTACCCGACCAGCCCAATGCTGTAGCCCCACAGGGCAGCCGCCGTCGTTTCCGTCGAGCCGGTATCGAACATGCCCCTCTGAAACAAGACCTGCACCATCGGCTCGCGCAGGATGATCAGGCCGACCGCAGCGGGCAGGGTAACAAAGGTGACCTGCCTCAGGGCGAAGTTCATGGTGTCCAGCATCTGCTGCGGCCGCCCTGCGGCCGCCTGCCGGGACATGAGCGGCAGCACCACCGTCGCCACCGAGATGGCAAACACCCCCAGGGCGAGCTCGCTCAAGCGACCCGCCAAGTAGAGGCTGGCGATGCTGCCCTGTGCCAAGCCACTGGCCAGATATTGGCCAACGAGGATGTTGATCTGTGTGATGCCCACCCCGAAGACCCCCGGAACCATGAGCGCGCCGATCTTGCGAAGCGCCGGGTCTCTCAGATTCAGTCGCCAGCGGAATCGCATCCCCAGGCGCCAGGCGAAGGGCACTTGAAAAGCCCACTGCAAAAAGCCACCAGCGACCGCCGCCACCGCCCAGGCGTGCACCGGATGAGAAGAGTTCCTGAAGGTCAGCCCGATCGTGATCAGCGTCAAGTTGAACAGGACCGGAGTGAATGCCGGGGCCGCAAAGCGATCGTTGGCGTTGAGCACCGCCATGAGAACCGCGGCGGCCGCGATGAAGATCAGGTAGGGAAAAGTGACACGAGCAAGGACGGTGGTCAGATCCCATGCACCGGGGCGGCCAGCGAACCCCGGCACGAGGAGGTTGCGGACGGCCCAAGGAGCCGCGGCGATGCCCAAAAGCGTTAGACCCGTGGCGAATATGACGATGTGGATGTGAAAACTATCCGCCAGATTCCACAGATCGTTCCTGTCGCGTTCACGTGCCTCGTGCTCGAAAACGGGGACGAAGGCCGCCGACACATTGCCCTCGCCGACGAGTCGACGGAGCATGTTGGGCAGCCTGAAAGCAGCAACGAACGCATCGGCGGCCAGCCCCGTACCGAGTAGGTAAGCGAAGACCATGTCGCGGACATAGCCCGAGACTCGTGAAATCATGGTAATCGCGCCAACGGTGCCGGCCGAGCGCAGAACTCGACCCTGCTCGGCAGCACCGAGCGTGGATTGACCTGGGACCGCTACCGTCCTATTCTTTGGGCTCTTCAATGGAGCTTTCGAGAATGCCAAATATCACTTCAGCCAAGAAGCGCATGCGCCAGAACGTCTTGCTCCGGTCCAAGAACCGGGCGCGTCGCTCGACCATGCGCTCCGCCGTCAAGTCGTTTCTCCAGGCCGTCGACTCGGGAGACGCCGAAACCGCCAATTCGCAGTGGCCCACTACGCAGGCCATTATCGATCGTACGGCTCGTCTCGGTATCATTCACCCGAATACCGCTGCCCGGACCAAGTCGCGACTGTCGCGCCGCCTGCAGCAGCTGTCCTCGTAAGGACGAACTGCTGCAACGATTCTCCACCGTACCCGAGATAGCGCCCACTCACTAGCAGGCCGTGGTGAAAGTGTGGTGGGGCTTTGTTGTGGGTCGCGGGTGCGGATGCGTCTAGCGCGATCGGGGGTGACGTGTGTCCAGCCACCGACATGCCCTGCCCGACCCAGCCTAGGCCGCACAAACGCGGCGACAGAGCACCTCCAGAGTGCCTCTTCCGGCGTCTCCCCTACGCACCTTGGACGGAATATCGGCCTCTGCGCACGCGACCAGAAGCCCCTGCAAGTCTGCAAGCTTGCTGCGTTTCGCCCGAGCCACAACGTGTCTCTTGGCGTCCCACCGCAGGCGTAGATGGTTGTGTATCTCCTTCTCCGGCAAGCCCTGGTCGGCCAAGTCACCGGCGATCACCAATTGGCGCACAATCCAGGCGATCATCGGCAGAATCTCGAAGGCAGAAGCACCGTCGTCATAGAGGAAGTTGAGCATCTCGACGCACCTCTGTCGATCGCCAGCCACGAGCGCATCGGTAAGCTCGAATACCGAGTGCTCACGACTCCTCTCCAGGAGCGCCTCCAGGTCCTTTGCATCCACTCGCTTCTGATCGCCGACATACAGCTCTAGCTTCTGCAGCTCCTGGTCGAGCTGCTGCAGGTCGTTCCCCTTCATCTCGATCATGTAAGCGACAGCATCCGGTGTCATGGCGAAGCCCATGGACTCGCACTTACCCTCGATCCAACGCGCGACATCTCTCGGCTCAGTGGGCGCGGTGCAGTCGACTTGCACCGCATGCTGGAGCAGCAGCTTGGTGGCGTTGAGACGCCCGTCGAGGCCGCGCGACTCCAGGACCAGGCAGGTTTCCGGAACCGGTTTCTCGAGGTATTCGCGCAGAATCTCGACCTCCTCGAGACCTTTGGTATCGAATCCAGACACGCGAATCACGCGCACCGGGTGGTCCCTGACCGGCAGAAACAACGACAGCGATCGGGCGGCATCGAGGATCTCCGCAAGACTCGTCTCCTCGGCGTCGATATGCTCGTACTCGAAGCCGGGCTCATCCGCCGCGTCGCCCTTGATAGCGATCGTCAGTGCCTCGAGTGCCCTTTGACGCAGGAAGGCGTCATCGCCGAGAAGAAGATAGACACACCCGATTTCCCCTGCATTCAGACTCTTCTGCAGGCGGCCCAGAGAGAGTCCCTTCTTGGCCGGTCGGCGCCGACTCCGACCCAAATCAGAATCCCTCGAGAATGCTGGACACAACCGAGCGGGCGAATTCCTCGGCAATCAGGTCGATAGCAATGTTGCTAATGTCGAAGAAGGCCCCGGGCTCTGCCTGCAGGAGGTAGTCGCCGCGAAACAGGAAAGAGTTGTTGGTGAAGAGGACCTCATTTTGCACCAGGTCGGTGAAGGTCACCGCGGCCGTGATCGTGATCTGATACTGACGTGCCTGGTCCTGCACATCGAGCTGCACAGGGCGCGAGTTGAATCCGGTAATCTCCCCGCGCAGGACGGCGTCCGCGTCTGTTGCATCACCAATTACCCTGAAGTTACCTCGCCCGATGAACTCCGTGGCGACCGCGTCGGTGAGGCGAATCTCGACCTCGAATATCGGCGTGCGATTCACGAAGGTCGGAATGGCCACCGTCTGAATGTACTCGGGCAGGAAAGCGCCGCGGCCAACCAGCGTGTAGCCACATGAGGGAACGGTCGACAGAAGCGCGAGGAGTAGCAACAGGCGCGCGGCGCGAAAGAGGTGCCGTCGGGTGTCTTTCATTTCTTGACCACGAGGTTGACGACTTTTCCGGGAACGACAACCGTGCGCAGCAATGTTACGCCCTCCAAATGCTGCGCGACATTGGGCTCGCTGCGCGCAGCGTCCAGAATAGCAGCTTCATCGGCAAGGCCCGACGGAATCTCGATGCGACCTCGCAACTTCCCGTTCACCTGAACCGCCAAGCTCACCCTGTCCGTCAGCAGAGCATCCGGGTCGTAGCTCGGCCACGGAGAATCGAGGATGTAACCCTGCCGTCCCAGTATTTCCCATAACTCCTGGGCGGTGTGAGGCGCGAACGGGGCCAGCATCTGGGCGAAGCGCTCGAGAGTGTCACGATAGACCCAAATATGATCACCGGCCTTGTCGACCGGCAGCTCAGATGTGGCCGCGTAGCACTCATTGATGAGCTCCATCAGGGCCGCGACGGCAGTATTGAAGTGCAACCGTCGATGTAGCTCCTCGGTCACGCGACGCGTCGTGTCATGTGCCTTGCGCCTCAGTCGCGCTAGCTCCTCAGGTAGATCGTCGGAGCTCTGATTCTCGCAATTGTCCGCGGCCTGCAGGGCCTCCTGAGCTTCGGATACCAACGTCCATGCTCGACTCAGAAATCGTGAGCACCCTTCGATACCACCCTCGTCCCACTCGAAATCCCGCTCAGGGGGAGCGGCAAATAGAACGAAGATCCGCGTCGCGTCGGCACCATATCGCGCAACCATCTCGTCGGGATCCACGATATTGCCCCTCGACTTCGACATCGCAGTGCCACCCATCAGAACCATGCCCTGGGTCAAGAGCTTCAAAACAGGTTCGTCGACAGAGAGCATTTCGAAGTTGCGCAGCACCTTGCAGAAGAAGCGGAAATACAACAAGTGCATCACGGCGTGCGTAATGCCGCCGATATAAATATCGACCGGCATCCAGTAGCGAGCGGCGTCGACCTCGAAAGCAGCCTGGTCATCGTGTGGCGACAGGTAGCGCAGGTAGTACCACGATGAATCCACAAAGGTATCCATCGTGTCGGTCTCTCGACGCGCAGCCCCGCCGCACCGCGGGCATTCGACGTTGACGAATGACTCAACGCGGTCAAGGGGCGATCCTTGCCTCCCCGTGAACTCCACATCCTCGGGCAGGGTGACCGGCAGGTCGCTCTCCGGGACTGGCGTCACCCCACACTCATCGCAGTAGATGATTGGAATCGGGGTCCCCCAGTAGCGCTGCCGCGAGATGCCCCAGTCCTTGAGCTTGTAGTCGACGGCCGCGTTCCCGAAGCCTGCAACCTCTGCCTCACCGTTCATGCGCCGGCGCCCATCCGCACTCGGCATGCCCGCATGAGGGCCGCAATTGTCCATCATGACGCCATCAGGGGTGAATGCTTCGTCCATGGTGGACGGATC
>CALAKE010000310.1 GCA_937922775.1 uncultured bacterium
CCGACATTTCCTTCTGCGAAGGCAGGTGTTTCGAGGGAAGCTTCTCCGGGCTCGCGCCGCTGGTGCCGGTACTGGAGACTCTCGCCTGGCTCGCCGCGACCCGCGGCCGCGCCGAGCTCATCGAGCGGCACATGCCCGAGCTGGCGAAGGTTTCGCCTCGGCTCGGTAGGCGACACGAAGTAGAACCGTCGCCACCGCTCCCCGACGCGGGCAAAGAGAGAGCCCGGCTGCGTGAGCATGTGATCGATTTTGTCCTGGCCGTAGCCGAGTTTGCCCCCTTCGTGTTCTTCATCGACGACCTGCAGTGGGGCCGGCGTGGACTGACAGAGCTCCTCTCCGAGCTCGTCGTGAGGATCTCGATTCGCGAGCGCCTCGGGGAACCCGTGACGATGGCGCTCCTCGGGGCCTTTCGCGAGGATGAGGTAGAGGGACGGCCGCTCGAGGCCCTGCTCGCGACCCTGGAATCGAAGGCGGCGGTGGGGAGGCTACCCTTGCGGCGCCTGGAGTCCGGCCATGTGGCCGACCTTCTGACCTCGATGCTCGGCGTCGACGTGCTTCCCGAAGCCTTCGTCGCGCGGGTCACGAATGAGACAGCAGGGAATCCGTTCTTCGTCGAGGAGGTAATGCGGACGCTTGTAGAAGAGGGCGCGGTCTTTCTTCGCGACGGAGTCTGGTCGGCTCGGGATGAGGTTGGCGACATCCAGATCCCGAGCACGGTCGCTGCGGTATTTCGGCGCCGTGCCGAGATGCTCGACGAGGGGCAGCGAAGGCTGCTCGAGGTCATGGCCTTCTGCGGGCGGCCGGTGAGTGTGGATGTCCTGGCGGAGACCACGGGTCTCGGGTCGGAAGAGCTCCATTCGGCGCTCTCGGTGCTGTCGCGGCGACGCATGGCGCTGGCGATTCCGGCGGGCGATGAGCTCCGCTACCGCTTCAGCCACGATCGGATGCGCGAGACTCTGGCCGCCGACATCGGGCCCGAGGCCGGCCAGGCGCTCCATCGGGGAATCGCCCGGGCCATGGAGAAGATCTACGCGGATGGGCTCGACGACCACCTGTTCGAGATCACCGACCAGTACAACGCAGCAGCAGAACTGATCGTCGAGCCCGAGGAGTGTGCCAGGGTAGTAGATCTCAATGAGCAGGCCGGTCGAACGGCCAAACTCTCGGGTGCGTTCGAAGCCTCTCGGCGCTACTTCGAGTTCGCCTTGAACTTCTTGCCGGACGATGCCTGGACGAATGACTATGCACGCGCCACCGATATCACCAGGAGCATCCTGGAGGTGGAGATTCTCGGCCAGGAGCGCGAGCGAGCCGATGAGCATTTCAGGCTCCTCGTTGCCCACGCCAAGACGGATCTGGAGCGGGCGAGTGCCTACATCTTGAAGGCGAGCGCACTCACACATTCGGGAGAAGCATACGAAGCGCTGGCCGTCACCAGAGAATGCCTCCCGCTCCTGGGGGTCAGAATACCGGCAAAGCCGCGGGCGGCGCACGTCCTTGCCATGTTGTTCCGGACCAAGCGCGCGCTGCGGGGGAAGTCGAACCAGGACCTGCTCGATCTGCCCAAGATGAAACCGGGCAGGGAATCCGCGCTGCTCTCGCTCCTTGCCACGGCATCCGCGCCCGCGATGCTGACCTATCAGCAGAATCTCAGCGCCTACCACGCGGCGAAAGCTGTGCAACTCGCCGCGACGTACGGCAACTGCCCGAGCGCCTCGATCATGTACGCGATGTACGCCTTCGTGATCGGGGAGGCATTGGGCGACACTGCCGGCAGCCATCGATTTGCCGATCTCGCGCTAGCCTTGGGTAAGAAATACGAAAACCCTCTGGCGTTGGGTGAAGCCACATTCCTGGTTGCGGGGTTCATCTACCCCTGGAGGTATCCGCTGCGGACCACCGCCAGGCTCCACCTGGACGGCCACGAGGTCAGCATGGAGGCCGGCGACCTGCTGTTCGCGGGATTCCACCTCAACGTGGCAATCACGCAGCAGTGCATGTGCTCAGAGTCGATGGCAGCCACAATCGATTTGATGCGCAAGTACGAGGAGTTCCTCGTGCGCCTGAACAACCCCCACACCATCACGGAGCTGACGGCTTTGAGCCAGATGCTCAAGCTGCTTGGCGGGCAACCGGCGGGGCGCCTACCTTTCGATGAGCCCGGCTTCCAGGAGGACGTTTTCCTCGAGTACTTGTTCGAGATCGACGACGCCATCCCCATCGGTTTCTACTACACGTTCAAGCTCAAGGGTCTTTATGTCATGGGCTTGTACCAGCAGGCCGCGAGGCTGGTCGAGGAGTCAGAGAGGAGGATTCTGGCTGCCCAGGGGCAGTACGTCTTTGCGGAGCATCTCTTCTACTCCTTCCTGGCACGTGCGCACGACTGCTCGGACGTCCGCGGCGGCGGCTCCCGCGGTGGCCAGGGCGGCAAGCAAGATGCCGGTGGCAAGCAGGGTGCCGGTGGCGGGCAAGGTGTCGGCAAGCGCAAGCGCCTGAGAATTCTCGGGAAGAAGTTGCGCACGATGAAGAAATGGGAAGACCAGTGCAAAGAGAACTTCCGCCACAAGCGGCTCCTCATGGAGGCGGAGCTGGCCCGGATTCGAGGCCAGCACGACAGGGCGGCCGTTCTGTACGAAAACGCGATAGCGAGCGCTGACGAGGACGGCTTCCCCTTCAATGCGTCGCTCGGCGCCGAGATCGCGGGTCGATTCTTCCTGAACCTGGGGCGGGAGGCAGAGGGCAAAGACCTCTTGCGACGATCCCGAGAGGGCTACCGAGCGTGGGGTGCCGGCGCGAAGGTCGACGCCTTGGACAGCGAGTTTCCCGACCTGGCGGGAGCATAGTCAGCCCTCGCCTGCTCAGACCCGAGATCCGACGACGGGACCGGTCATGAGCTCGGGAATTGGCGCCCTCAGCCGCCGATCCGCTCAGGTATCGTCTTGCCGGGGCCCTCGAAGTCGGTGGTGATGGCCGCGACCCACCAGCGCTCCCCGTCGAAGGAGAGCTCGATGCTGTCCAGACCGCGCATCCGCCGGGGCGGCGGTTCCTTACCGATTCGGGGCTCGAAGATCACGAAGGCGTGGGCCATCCCGCCGAACTCGGTAACCTCCAGGGCGGCGATGGTCTCGTAGAAACCCTTGTCCGCCAGCCCGGCATCGCGGAAGAAGTCCCGCCAGTCCTGGATGAATCCGTCCACGTCCATGACCCGCATGGGATGGGTCCGGCTCGGGGAGAAGACCAGGATCGCGTCCTCGAGGAAGACCTCGCGAAACATCTCCCAGTCGGGTTCGGGGCCGGGGTCGAAAGAGACCATGTCGTAGAGGGCTCGGATGAGGCCCTCGGGCGTGCGCGCGGCCTCGGCGGGGAGGGATGTTTGGAGGGATGCTTGTGCGACGGCTACCTCGCCGGCGGAGGTCGGGAGCGACTGCGCGCCGTCCATGGCGTCGGCAGAGCCCAGAGGAGTCTGCAAAACAACCCCGGCGTCGGCGGAGCTCGGGCTCACAGGAAGCCACGTCAGGCCAGCCAGTATCGGCAGCAGGAGGAAAGGTATCGTCTTCATTTCAGCTCACGATCCGGCCTTCGGGTAGATCTTCTCCCCCTGATACTCTCTCAGGCCGCAGAAGCCGAACACGTCGAATCCGTTCTCCTTCAACAAGGCCGCGGCACGCGCGGCTCGCCCACCGCCCCCTCAGGCGGTGAGGATCGGCTGGTCTCTGGGCAGCTCATCGAGGCGGGCCTCGAGGTCATCGATGGGTATGTTGACGTAGCCCTCGACCGTTCCGAACTCCTCGATCTCTTCAGGTGGGCGGACATCCAGCAGAAGAACGTTGGAGTCCTTGAAGACGTCGACGAGCTGCTCGGCCGTGATGCGGACAGGCTCGGCGTCGGGCGCCTCGAGGCCGCTGCTCGGGT
>CALAKE010000311.1 GCA_937922775.1 uncultured bacterium
TGGTTTGATGCGCTGGAATTGAAGCGGACGGCCCCTATCTAGTACGCCCACTGTAGGCGCAGTTGCGCGATCCAGGCGCTCCTCTCGGATCGCGATGGGTTGGCCCACACCACGTTTGAGTAGACGCGGGCGTTGCGCGTGGCATACCAGTTGAGAGCCCAGGTCAGGTCGAGTAGGCGGCCACCGCGCACGCCCCTGTCCTCCAGGTCCAGGTAAGAGACTCGAAAGGCCGCTTCCAGCGCTCCACGCCCACGTCCGGAACCGGCCCCGAAGAACGGGGTGGCCGGTCGCAGACGACCGAAGTTGCCGCGGCTCCGCTGGTAGGGCCTCGTCTCCCCGGTGATCATGTAGCTCACGAATCCGTAGCCACCCCAGAAGAGAAGTCTCTCGAGCTCCGAGCTGGAGCGACTCACCCATGTTGCCGCAGCCTCGGTCTGGAACGACCAGGGACCACGGACCAGGGCGAGCTCCGCGATGGCCGTATCGATGCTGTCCGCACCGATGTTCCCGGTGTCGGCGAACTGGGGTGCAAGGTTGGACTCCGGGCGCTGGAGGATGCGGGTGGTCTCATCCACCGGACGGTGCATGTAGTCGCCTCCGAGGTGGAGCAGTGTGCCCGCCCGTGGCGTGAAGGCGTAGGAGAAACGGGTGGAGAAGCCGAGCAGATTCGTGTCACGTAGATCGAAGTCGTTCTGTGGCTTGATCGCCGCGACAGCGTAGTGGAGGTTGGCGTAACGCTGGCGGCTCTCGTCGGCGTAGAGAAGGAGGCCGGTGTTTCTGGAGGGAAGAAAGGCGCTGATGAGCCCCCGCTCCATGAAGGTCAGGTCCATGCCGCTGGTATGACCCTCGAGCCCAAGGGGTGTCCGGAAGCGCCCGAAGTAGACCCGCACCGGCACAACGGGGGCGCTGATCGCGATGTAGGCGTCCTTCAGATTCGGAGGATTGTTCTGGGTAAAGTCATACTGGAACTTGTAGCTGATGTGGCGAGCGAGGATCCCTTCGGCGAAAAGCCTCACGCGGCGCCACTGGACACCGTTTTCGAGGGCGCCGAACTCGGTTTCCAATCCGGACTCACTGAAAGCTGCGGAGTCATTCTGGGCTGAGCCACCCAATCTGAGGGTGAAGCTTCGACTCGGGGCCTGCAATTGCAGGCCCTGGTCCCAGAAGACAGTGATCGCGGGCGGCTCGTCCTGAGCTTCAGCCTGCTGCTCAGCCTGTTGCTCAGCCTGTTGCTGGGCCAGAGCGGCCGACCAGGGGCAGAGTATGAGCGCCGCGGCAATTACCGCGGCGCCACGCACTCTTTTGCACGGATTCGTCTTCGATGTCGAGGTCGCCACCTCGATCTCCCCGCACCTCTGTGGCCAGGAAGGATGAGGAAGAACTGCGGCTCGCCGGGTCTCGATCAGGCGTCCAGCCGCACCTCAATCGGCGCTGCAGGCTCTGGGCTAGTTGGTCTTGCGGATGTTGTTGAGGTTGACCGGCTGGGTACCGAAGTTCTCGATGGTCAGGGTATTGTTCTCGACCTTGAACTTGACGCCGACAGCGGCTACTCCCGAGCCCTCGTTGTTCGCGTCGAGCTCCATCTCGACCAGGCTCACGTCGTAGTCGAACGAACGCGGCCGGTTCCAAGCCTCGACGAAGGGGATAATCCGGTCAGTGGCCAAGATGATCTCGCGGCTGCCGTCCTCCCTCTGAGCCCTCACCCACGCGTAGCGGAACTCATGCCGGAGGGTCTGGGGAAACTTGAGCCAACCCGTCATTTCCTGCTTGGCCAGAGTATCGCGGAATGTACTCTGATCTTCGGTCATCAAGGACGTGAGGAGCGCCTCGCGCTCTTCAGGGGTCGTCCAGCGTGTGATGACGATGTCGATGTGCGAGTTTCGGCCCGTGGCGACATTACCCATGACGACGGCGATGGCGCGGAACCGTTCCTCGGTGTCCTGTGCCGAGATGGCGGCGGGGAGCAAGACGGCGGCGATGAGCGTGAAGGCCATGACGGCGGCTGCCACACGAGAGTATTTGTGCATGTGCTTCCTCCTTTTCGTGAGCTGTATCTACCCAAGGAGCGTCCGACCCCCGGATGTGCAACTCAATAGTGACTTGGACCTTTCCCAAACGATCGCACGCGTGAAGTTTTAGTTGGTCTTGCGTATGGCGTTGAGGTTCACCGGTTGGGTGCCGTAGTTCTCGATGGTCAGGTGGTTTCCGTCGACTTTGAACCTCACGCCCACAGCGGCCATCCCCGAGCCCTCATTGTTGGCGTCGAGCTCCAGCTCGATCAGAGAGATGTCGTAATCGAACGACCGCGGTCGATTCCACGCCTCGACGAACGGGATGACTCGATCGGTCGCCAGGATGATCTCGCGACTGCCGTCCTCCCTCTGAGCCCTCACCCATGCATAGCGGAGCTCATGCCGGAGCGTATCGGGAAGCTTGAGCCAGCCCGTCATCTCCTGCTTGGCAAGCGCCTCACGGAAGGCGTTCTGATCGCCCTGCATGAGAACCTCGAGAAGCATCTCGCGCTCTGCGGGTGTGGTCCAGCGCGAGATAACGATGTCGAGGTAAGAGTTCCGGCCTGTGGCGATGTTACCCATCACGACGGCGATGGCGCGGAACCGTTCCTCACCGTCCTGCGCCGCCATGATGGCAGGCGTCACATTCAGGGCGATCAGGACCACGATCATCCCGGCGATGGCTGTTCGGTAGCGTCTCGGCATGGGCTTCTCCTTCACAGAGTCGTGGCGGTCACAGCGGATGATCCAGGGGAGAGAATAGGAATTATCCCCCAAACGGGAGCGGGACACCAGATTGGCGGAAACTCGAGACAATCGCCGTGCGCTGATCCACGAGCCCACTGATAACATAGGGCACGTCGGCGATGGTGAGGACTGGACGAGGACACTGTGGAGTCGAGCATGTTTCGTGCGCCGCGCTTCGTGGGGACATCAATGAAGAAACAATTGTTGCGTGCTGGCGTGACGCTATTGACTGGAGTGCTGCTCGCCTTCGTCACCCCGGCGGAAGGACTCGCCCAAGACACCCATTATTGGGTCAACCAGATCGGCAACCGGGCGCGACTTCTGGGCGGGGCGGTTGTCGGCGATCCGGGCGACCTGAGCGCGGTCTACTACAACCCCGGCGGCCTGGCGCTCTCCCACAGGGCCGAGCTGGTGCTCGCCGGCCTCGGCGTCGAGTTCGCCAAGATCAAGGGGACACACACCGACTATCCGGATCAACAGATCAAGTACTCGAGCGCCTCGTTGGCGCCCGGCATGTTTGCCGGCGAAATTCCACTAGGGGAGGGCAGCAAGCACCGGTTCGCATATTCGGTCATCACCCGCCAGGATGCGAGGGCCGACATCGGCGCTTATGCGCAACTCCCCGCCGACGCGCTCGACTTCTTGAATGCCGCTCTGGTCACCGACCGCCTCACCGTCGACGCGAAGCTGTCGGAGTACTGGGCTGGAGGGACGTGGGCCTACCAGGTCCAGCCGAGCCTCGGCTTCGGTGTCAGCACCTTCGTGATCGTGCGTAACCAATCGGCGGCGTTCGGAGATTTTGGTCAAGCTCTCACCACCGACGGCCAGGCCCTGGTGTCCGTTGCGGACAGCGAGTACTCCTATCAACACTGGCGTATGGTCTTCAAGCTCGGCATCGCCGGGGAGCTGGACAACTGGTCGTTCGGCATGACGGTCACGAGCGCCGGAATCGGAATCGGGGGCGATGGGAAGAGGTACTTGAACCGTACTGTTGTGGGCCAGGTGCTGGATCCAGAGGACGATCCCATCACCGAGGTCTCGGCGAATGCCCAGAGAGATTTGTCCGCCGACTATCGCTCTCCGTTTTCTGTCGCCGGCGGCGTCTCCCGCCAGTTCCGCAACACCGTCATTCACGCCTCCGGGGAGTTTTTCGCTCCCGTCGGCGAGTATGTCGTGCTCGATGCGCAGCCCTTCGAGAGTCAAACCTCGGGCGAGATGATCCCGACGGCGGTCGTCAGCGAGGCGGACAGTGTCTTCAACGTGGCGCTGGGTGTTGAGCAGATCTTCAATGAAGGCCTGAAGGCCTATGTCGGATTCAATACCGACTTCAGCTCAGCCACCGAGAATCCGGCCACCAACCTCTCCTACAGCCAGTGGGATCTCTATCACATCGGCGGCGGCGCCACCTTCAATGCGATGGGCACGGATTTCACCCTGGGCGTGATCGGCGCTTTCGGGAACACGGTCATTCAGCAGGAGGAGGATGAGCCCTTCCCACCGGTCGGCCTTCCGAATGGGACGGACATCCGGGTCCAGAGGATCACCCTCATTCTCGGCTTCAACTTCGGCTTCGACTGAGTCGAGGAGGTCGCTGATGAGAGCAGGAAGACTCGCTGCATCGCTCGCACTCGTGACCTTGACGCTCGCCTGCGGGGACATTGTGGCCCAGGCCGGGCCAGGTCTCGTCGTAGAGCTCCAGATCGAGATGGAGTACGAAGATCTCGAGTTCGGCCTCGAGGGTTATGCCGCCAGCTACATTCACACGGCCACACTCACGCTCACCGGATCGAACCTCGATGGCGAGATCAGGCAGACACGGTGGGAGGGATTCGAGGTCTGCTACGAGCCGACGCGTCGTATCGAATGGGACAGCGACATCGATTTCGAGGATCTCGCTTTCACCGCCCCCGAGATGCGGGCGCTGGCGCGCGGCAACCAGGTCTGGCTCCTTTACGCTCCGGCCCGCGAATTCGGCGTCGAGGACCCAGGTGGTGATACCTGTCACACGATGAGCGCCATGACCGATCGCGAGATGGTGATGAAACACTTCTTCGAAGCCGACCTGGGGGATCTCGCGACGCCGCAGGGGGACTTTCCAGTCTACTTCTACGACGAGGAGGAAGCCTTTGGCGGAATTGTCCTGGCTGCCTGGCCGTTGACCGAGCTACAAAGCGGCGGCGCCCGGCAGATCGACATCGACTACTCGGGCGCCGACTCCATGCAGAAGATCGCGCTGCGAGCCAAAGGCACGGTCACCCCGCGCTGAGCCAACGATCTCACCAAATCGTTGAGCTAGCGGCGCGCTAGGCTCCCCACTCGTCACCTTCATCGAGCTGCAGCAACTGGGCGAGCTCATCCGAGTGAGCTTCGATGATCTGCGCTTCGGCTGTCGTCGCCTCCGGAAGCTGGCCCCAGGCTTCGCGCGTCAATTCCATCATCTTGAATGAATCCATCATCGCGGCGTACATCTCCTCGCCCATCTGCTCACGCTGGGCTTCGAGACCGGCCATTTGTTCCTGCATCTGAGCTTCGGACATCTCGAAGAACTGCGCCATCGCGGTGCCCTGCGACAGGATGAGGATGCGTGCCGACTTGTGCATCCAGTCGTCTGCGTCGAGCCCGTTCGCCGCAGCCCAAGCACGATACTGACCATCCTCCATGAAGCTCAGTATCTCCTGGAAGGACTCGGACATGCTGGGCTCCTCCATCTCGTCCCAGTTTTCCTCGCTGTAATCCACCTCGCCGCCGTCAGCCGCCTCGCCTTCTATCATCGCGCCGAACTCGGCGTAGTGATCGAGAAAGCTGCGCATGTCCGACTCATCGAAGCGCACGTCGCCAATGAAATCGTTGACCGCCGCGACCCACTGCTCCATGTCGGCGGAAAACTCCTCAATCGAGACCTGCTGTGGAACAGCGAACGCGAGCGCGGTCAGAGCAATGGAAAACACGCTGATGGCACAAGCGTACCGTACTCTCATGATTCTCTCCCTCGAGGAATGGGCGCCAGGACCACAACTACTCTGCCGAAGGTCTAGAGACTATTGATACCCACCTTCGATAGCTAACCTTGATTGCAGTCCTCAAACCGCCGGGTGGTTTCGCGCTTCGAGCGCTATCGCTGATTGATCTTGCTCGAGTGCTGCGAGCGCGGCGCTTCGGCGCCGAAGAGGTCAGTCACCCAAAACCTGGCGTGCCACTCGCCCGAGATCGGCTGGCGCAGTCGCCTCGTGCAGATCCTCCTCGGCCTCCCGCCCCGCCTAGTCGTCGACCTCGATCACCATCGTATTGGCGATCTTGTCCCCCATGCGGCGACCTTCGTCATCGGTAATGACCAGGATGAGCTCGAGGATGCCAAGAAGAAAGGCAATGAAGATCAGAGGAATCGCCAGGATGATGCCAACGATGGTGTAGATCAGGAGCTGCGCGACCCCACCCAGGGCAAACATCCAATTGCGCTTGACCGACGCCATGATGTCCATCGGCGAGCCGTCCAGGGTCACCGGCCTCAGCTTCATGACCTTCTTGCCGATCGAACGCTGGTCCATGAAGTCGATCTCCAGACCGTCGCGCAACAACCAGTAAGCGGCGGCGACGATCCCGCCGATGAAGGGGATGAAGCCGACGACGAAAGCGAGTATGCCGTCGATGAGCGCGGCCGGAATGCGCTTCCCCAGGTCGGCCTTCTGCAGGGCTCCAGGCTGGGCTTCTGCGGTGGGTTCCTGTGCAGGTTCGGCTTCGGCGCCTGTTGTCTCGTCAGGTTGCTCTGTCATTGGTGTCTTCCTCCCTCCAGGAGAGGGCGAGAAAGGAGCGGCCGCCGAATCTCGACGCGCTCCACCCTGCCATCTGTGAACCATTCCCCGCCGGACGACGGCGAGATTCCATCAAATGCAGCGGCGGAAGTAAACCTCTAGTGCTTCCGACGCCTCTCTCAGAACCTTCTAGCTCTCCTCGATCTTGTACCTGCTCGGGACCTCAAACTTGTCGTTCTTGGGATTCTTGTGCTTGAAGTCTCGGTATTCGTTCTCGAATTCGAAGGACGTCTGCTGCTCGACCGGGGCTTCTTGGTCCTCCTCGTCAGACTCGTCAGCCGGGTCGACAGCGCCTGCCGCCCTCCTCATGAAGCCACCGAAGCCACCCCCTTCCTTCTTCTTCTCTTCGCCGATGGCGAGCTCGCGGTTGAACTCCATACCAGCGGGCACGCTGACCATGTAGGTCTTGGTATACACGGCGACACGATCGCCGAGCTGTTCGCCGGCTTCCATGGCTCCAGCGAGGGCCTCCTGCATCTCCGGGTCGTCGAGCATGGCCTCCATCGAGAGCTTGGCCTGACCCGCAGCGTAGACGGCGTCACCCATCGCCTCGGCAAATGCTCGATCGAACCGCTCCATCGTGCTCAGGTCGATCTCGTCGGTCATGTAGAGGATCGAGAAAAGAACCATCGTGCCGCCGTCGGGTTCCGAGCTCTCGAAGCTGATCGTTTGGTAGAACTCCTCTACATTGAAGTCTCTGTGCTTGAATCTGCGGCCGGTCGGCTCGACGGCAAACGACATCTTCGGGGGCTCGGAAGCCCTCTCCGCCTCCTCTTCCGTCTCGGCCTCTTCCTCGCCGACCCCACCCCCTCCGCCGTATTCCTCCATCATCGCCTCGAACTCGGCACGGAGCTGGTCGAAGGTTTTGACTACCGCCGTCTTTTCCTCGTGGTCGAGGGTGATGTAGAGCGCGTTTTCCAGATCGATGATCGTCGACTCTTCCAAGGCGTCGATGCGCTTCTTGGTGGCCGCCGCGTTGACGAAGGTCTCCGTCTCGACTTCGTCGGGCAGGCCGGCGCGCCTGGCCATCCAGCCTGTCATCCCGCTGAACATGCCACCGCTGATTTTGGCGACCTCCTTCATCTCGATTCCTCGCCCCTGCGTGGCGATGGCGCCAGATGCCATCAGGGCGAGAATTGACAAGGCAGCTACCACACTCGAGGCTCTCGCGCCCCTCATAGGAATCTCCTTTTCAGGGATCGATATCACCGTGTTTGCTAACGTCAGATTGTCCGGTCGGAGTGCCCTCCCCGATTCGGTCGCTTCAGTATTGACGTTTTTTCTCTCCCAGTCACGATCCAGGGGCAAATTTGTCCTTTTTGACGCTGGCACTTATATTTCCCGCAAGCGTCGGCTCCCCTGCCGGATCTCGGCGCATTCCGTTCACGCACACTTCCCAAGGAGGAACAGCTCATGTTTTCCTCTCGTCCAGCGGTTCGGATCGTCTCTCCACGCTTCCCTCTCCTGGTGGCCACAGCTCTTGTGCTCGCGGTCTGCCTGACGGGCGGCGTGACGACGGCGGTTCCACAGGCCAAAGCGCCCGTTTACGACTCTGAGACGCGCCTGCAGTTCTACGAGCAACACGAGGCGATGAAGGAAACCTCCCACTTCAAGGACCTTGCATGGGACTTCATCGGTCCACAGGTGATGAGCGGCAGGATCACCGGCATTGCCGTGCCCAACGACAAGCCGTGGACGATTTACACCGCCACCGCATCCGGCGGCGTCTGGAGGACGGTTAACGAGGGCACGACGTGGGAGCCGGTTTTTGACGATGCGCCCTCAGGCTCCACCGGCGCCATTGCCATATCCGAGTCGAATCCCGACACCATCTGGGTCGGCCTCGGCGAAGCCAATATCTTCCGCAGCTCCATGTCGGGCACCGGTGTGTACAAGTCCACCGACGACGCCAAGACCTGGCAGCACATGGGGCTCGCCGATACCCAGCACATCGCCCGCATCCTGATCCACCCCACGAACCCCGACATCGTCTACGTCGCGGCAGCAGGTCACGAGTGGGCGCACAACGAGGACCGCGGCGTCTACAAGACGACGGACGGCGGCCAGACCTGGGACAAGGTTCTCTACGTCGATGAGAAGACAGGCGCCTACGATCTGCGCATGGATCCTCGCGACCCGGACACGATCTACGCGACCATGTGGGAGCGCATCCGGCTGAAGTGGCAGGACCCCTCCCCGGGACCGGGCAGCGGCATCTGGAAGACGACCGACGGCGGCCGCAACTGGACCGAGCTCAACGAGGGCCTGCCGGCGACGCGCGAGAAGCGTGGTCGCATCGGCATCGATATCGCCGCCAGCAACCCTGACATCATCTACGCGCTGATCGACAACCACGAGCCGTTGACCACCGCGGAGGAGGGCGAGCTCGACTCCTACGGCCGCCCGCGTGGAGCCGTCATCAAGGGCGCAGAAGTCTATCGCTCGAACGACAAGGGCGAGACCTGGGAAAAGGTCAGCGAGACATCCGACGAGATGACCGGAATGTACTCGACCTACGGCTGGGTCTTCGGGCAGATTCGCGTCGATCCCAACGATCCCGATATTACCTATCTGATGGGCGTGCCAATGCTGAAGTCGATCGACGGCGGCCGTGAGTATCAGCCCGTGAGGTATGCGGGCCTGCACGGTGATCACCACGCCATGTGGATCGACCCGAATGACTCGAACCACGTCATCAACGGCAACGACGGAGGTATCAACATCTCGTACGACGGCGGCCAGACGTGGAAGAACATGGAGAACCACCCCGTCG
>CALAKE010000312.1 GCA_937922775.1 uncultured bacterium
TTCGGCAATTCTGGATCGGCGACGATCACGATTCCCTCAGGCGGCGCTAGGAGTTCGGATACCTCCGAGATGAGCTCACCGGTATCTACCGCCAGTACTACTTCCTCTACTCGACCGGCGCGCGAATAGGCCAGGAGGTCATCGGTGAGGTTCTGCATTCGCTGGACTTGGATGCGCAGCTTCCCGAGGTGAACGCCTACCTCCTCGGGCACCTCTCCGGGAAAGTCGTCCTCGACCCACTCCACCAGATTGGCAATGGCTCGAAGTGGCGCTTGCAGATCGTGCGAAGCGGCATAGGCGAAATCCTCGAGCATCTCGTTGGAGCGCGCAAGCTCCTCCGCCTGGCGCGCCATGATCTCCTCGGAAAGCTTGTTCTCAGTGATGTCACGGGCCACCGCATATACGACCCCCATGTCCTTGAGCGGCATGGCACGCCAGGCCAGCCACCGGTAGGAGCCGTCCTTGGCCAGGTAGCGGTTTTCAAAGTCGACGGTGGGCAACCCCATCCCTAACCGTTCGATCTCGGCAAGAGTCTTCGCCTTGTCGTCCGCGTGAACGAAATCGACGAACTGTCGGCTCAGGAGCTCCTCCTTGCTGTAGCCGAGAGATGTCTCGAAGGCGGGATTCACGCGCTTGTAGTAGCCGTCGAGGCCGGCGATGCACATCAAATCGAGCGACAGATTGAAGAGTCGGTCGACATCCGCTTCGGCACGGTGTTGCTCACGCATGTCGCGGAAGATCCCGCGCGTCGCCTTGGGCTCGCCGTCCTCGAATCGGCAGCTCACGCTGCCCTGGACCGGAATTCGCTCGCCCTCCTTGGTGACGAAGTCCGCGTCGATGAAGGCGCTTTGTTTGCCTGCCAGGAGTGCCTCCATTTGCTCTTCGCAGTGAGATCGACTGTCAGGATGGATGACTTCGAAAACGTCTAGTGCCTGGACCTCATCTTCGGAGTACCCGAGTGTCTCGCGCCAGATTCGGTTGACATAGAGAAATCTCCCATCCGGAGCAATGCTCTGGATCAGGTCGTTGGCGTTTTCGCAAAAATCACGAAATGGAGTATCGCGGTTTCCCACAATCGCCCTCTGGATAATACGGGGAACGCGCCCTCACACGGCCGCAACAGTCTATGCCAAACTCGAACGTATAATGAATCCGTACCATTTGCACTGGACCGCGGACAAGGGGGAGCCAGCATGATCCTTCATTCTCAGTGAGGAAAAGAACGTTGCCCCGCTCTCGGTAGCAGCGGTGCTACAGGGTATTGGGGGATGTCGGTTGGGCGTCGGGGACCAATGGTGCTAGGGCCGTCTGCAATGAGAATCACTAGCAGGCGGCCCCAGTCGTTTACCACTCGATCGTGAAGACGGCAGACTGCTGATTGCTCACGACAACCGGGGCCACTGTCCAGTCGAGGTGTGAAGTGACCGGCGCCGGCAGGTATGCCGATCTGTACAACACATCAGCTTCGCTTTTGCCCGTGAGCAGGGCGCCCACCGTCGCACCCCCGCCGATCATGGCGAGAGAGAGGGCCGTGGCGGAGGACCCCCCGAGGGCGCAGCCGCTCCCAGTCTCATTGGCCGTGATGCACGCTATGCTCACCAGCGCTGTGGCCCCGACGCCGATGGCTCCCCCGATCAGGCCGCCGAACACGCGCGACATTCCCTGCGGTGGCAGGGTGATGCTCTGCACCCGATGCTCGGGAATCTCGATTTCATACCGGCCGTATCTGCCTTCGCGGCGCTCGATGCTCAGGTCTGTCGTTCCCTGCGGCAGCTTGCCGACCATCACGACGATCGCCGACGCGTTCAGGCTGACGAGCTCGGCCTTGACCTCCCGATATCCAGCGCTCGGCTCGTAGCGGAAGGTGACAAAGATATCCTTCCCTGGCGTCAGCTCCGCTCGCGCATCGAGGTCGGCGAAGCTGTTGGCTGTTTGCTGCGCAGCCGCCTGAGCGGGCACTAGCATCACTCCGACTATTGCTGCGATCACGACCCCGCTGCCTTTCATGGTTCTCCTCCTTTGGGGACCCAGCCCCTCTGCGCCCATCCACCGACGTCTGCTATCGGGTAATGCGTGAACTGACCCGAAAGTGGCTCACTTTGAGCTACTCCTGGCTCGCATGCTGGCGCAGGGGGGTAGTGGGTGGTCTTCCGTGCTCGAGTGGACGACGGGAGAGGCGCCGAGAAAGGACGTCGATTTGGCGTTTCTCCCGGGGAGCTAGTATCTTCCTCTCATTCCAGGCCTTTCGCAGGGCGACGGTGAGCCGGCTCTGGTCACGGACCCCGCCCAGCTTCCCTGCGGTCGAAATGAAGGGAGTGCCGCATGAGGTTCAGCCTTCGGTTGCTCGGAGTCGTTTTCCTTTTTTCAGCTCTTGTCATCGCCGCTCCCGGGCACGCCTCGCCGGGTGCCGGCCAAGATGACGTCACTTCCCCTGAGGAGTTCTTCGGCTTCCAGCTCGGTAGCGACCGGAAATTGGCGCGGTGGGACAAGATTGTCGAGTACTTCGAGCTCTTGGAGAGTGAGAGCGACGAGATCGATGTCATCGACCTGGGGCCATCGACCGAGGGGAATCCCTTCCTCCTGGTGATCATCACCTCGGCCGAGAACCTGGCGGATCTCGAGAACCTCAGGCAGATCAACCACCGGCTCACCGACCCGCGAGGCATTCCCGTTGAGCAGATCAAGGAGCTCGTGAGCGAGGGAAAAGTGGTGATCAGCCAGTCCATGAGCCTGCACGCCACCGAAGTGGGCGGCACTCAGATGGCCCCCGAGCTGGCCTACGATCTGATCTCCCGCGATGACGAGGAGACACAGCGCATTCTCGACAACGTCATCTATCTGATGTTCCCGTCGTTCAATCCCGACGGCCAGATCATGGTCACCGACTGGTATAACAAGTGGGTCGGTACCGAGTACGAGGCAGCGGGCTTGCCATGGCTCTATCACAAGTACGCGGGCCACGATAACAACCGCGATGGCGACTTCCTCAATCTCGCAGAGTCCGTTCACATCGCGAAGGTCATATACCAGGACTGGAAGCCGCAGGCCTACGTCGACCACCACCACATGGGTAGCTATGGTGCGCGCTTCTATGTGCCGCCCTACAGCGAGCCCATGCGCCCCTACGCCGACCCCCTCGTCTGGCGAGAGATGTCCTGGTACGGCGCCCACATCGCTTACAAGCTCGAGGAGGCCGGCAAGTCAGGCATCTTGAACGTTGCGCAGTACCCGGGTTGGGGGCACTTCGGCTGGCACTGGATCACGCCGTTCCACAACATGGCAGGCATGTTGACGGAATCGGCCAGCGCCAGGTTGGCGACGCCCCTTTACATCCAGCCCGACCAGCTCAACGGTGGCGCCAGGCAATGGCCAGAGTACGAAGCACAGACCACGATCCCGAACCTGTGGCCCGGCGGATGGTGGAGGCTGCGCGACATCGTCGAGCAGCAGAAGATCTCCGCCTGGGCAACCCTTGATATCGCGGCGCGTAGCAAGGAAACCGTGCTCTGGAATGCGTACTTGAAGGGCAAGCGACAATCGGAGCGCGGTGCGCATGGCTCACCGAAGGCGTATGTCATCCCGGCGATTCAGCATGACCGCCTGACTGCCGTGAAGATGATCAACACACTCCTGCTGTCGGGTATCGACATTTACGAAGCGCAGAGTGACTTCACAGCCAACGGCGTGATCTACGGTGCCGGATCGTTCGTAGTTCCTTTGGGTCAACCGAAGATGGGTCTGATCAGGAACCTGCTGGGTCAGACTTTCTACGCTGACAACGGCTGGACTCGAGGCCGGGATGGTCGACCACTACGTCCCTACGACTCCGCTACCCACACCATGAACGAGTTCATGGGCGTCCGCGCCGATCCTGTCGATGAGAAGGTCGGTGGCAATCTGGTGAAGTTGGCCGCAGCGGTGCCGACCCCGGGTAGCGTCGCGTCCGGGACTTCGAGCCTCGTCCTCGATGGGCGGATGAATGCGAGCTACCGGGCGGTGAACTTGTTGCTTGACGAAGGAGTGGACATTCGCCGGGCTGATCAAGCAACTGAGGGCCTGCGCCCGGGAGACTTCATCGTTGATGGTGGCTCCGACACGGTGTTGGCTCGGGTGGCCGCGGAAACCGGGGTGGACTTCATGGCCCTGGACCAGGAGCCGAGCGCCGGCGTGCACGATCTTGCACGCATGCGCGTCGGCATGTACCACCGTTACCGTGGCGGCAACATGGATGAGGGCTGGACGCGTCTGCTGCTCGAGCAGTTCGACTTCCCTTACACGTCGCTCATGGACGCCGAGATCAAGGCTGGTGGCCTGCGAGCCAATTACGACGTCATCATTCTGCCGAACGACTCCACGGCGGCTATTACGGGACAGGGGAGCACGAGCTACTACGGCGGCTCTCCTCCGGCGTATCCGCCGGAGTACGTCAGTGGTATTGGCGAGGATGGCGTAGGGGCACTGAAGGCCTTCGTCGAAGAAGGCGGAACGCTAGTGACGCTCGGTGCCGCCACAGATTTCGCCATCGAGACGTTCTCGTTGAGCGTGCGCAACGCGATGGCCGGACTCGACTCGATCGACTTCTTCTGTCCGGGCTCAACGCTGAGGGCCAGCTTCGAGAACGACAATCCGCTAGCGTATGGGATGCCGGAGAATGGGCTGGTGTTGTTCTGGAGCAGTCCGGCCTTCGAGCTCATTCCCTCGAACAACAACGAGGACTATGAGCGCATCGTGGTGTATGCCGATCGCAATCTCCTGCGCAGCGGCTGGCTCATCGGTGAGGAACACCTGGCCAAGAAGGCCGGGATGGTGTCGGCGAAATTCGGTGAAGGATCCGTAGTGCTCATCGGCTTCCGCACCCAAAACCGCGCCCAGACCCACGGCACCTTCAAGCTGTTGTTCAACACACTGGTGCGCTAGGCCTCCTGACGTTCCAGGAGTTTGAGGGCGGCCGACCTCTGTTGGTCCGCCGGTGCGCCCTTTTGCGCCATTATGGCCATGGCGCTCAGTTTCTCTTTGACCTAGCGGCGGAAAGTCGGATATTGTTTGCCGCTTATCGACGTTTCGGTGCGTTGGGGGAGGGCCATCGCTTCCAGATTGTGACGGCGTGGAGCTCGCCCCGCTCGAGGGAGGGACAATGGGAGCTATCAGATCGAGGGGGAAGAACTGTGCTCGGAACGCAGCGTGGGGTCAGGCGGATACCCGCGCTGCACGCTCGCCTCGTAGGTATTCAGTTCTGATGGCATTGCTCATTGCCGCGATCGCACATGGTGCTTGGGCACTTCAGCTCAGGTCCCCGGCCATTGTCGTCAATACGACAACCGACGAGTTGAATGGCGACGGCGATTGCTCGCTCAGAGAGGCCATAGTGGCCGCGAACACCAACGCTGCAGTGGACGGCTGCGCTGCAGGCAGCGGTGCTGACACCATCGTTGTCCCGAATGGAACCTACTATCTGACTCTGACCGGGCATCCTGAAGACCACGCCGCAACAGGGGACTTGGACATCCGGGAGGAGGTCACCATACTCGGCGGAGGGGCGTCCAGCACCATCTTCGACGGGAGCGCCCTCGATAGAGTCTTTCATATCTACCTATCGTCTCTGACCCTCTCGAATCTGCGTGTCCAAAACGGCAAGCCAGCGGACACCTACGGTGGAGGAGGAATTCTCGCCGACTACGGCAGTTTGAAAATGGTCGGAGTTTCGGTTGCCCATAACACAGCCAGCAAGGGCGGGGGAATTGGCACGAATGGCCTTACGTCGAGCGTAGAAATGGCCGACTCCCGCGTCTCGTACAACACGGGTACTGCTGATTTCCTGTCAGGAGGCGGTATCTTCATCTCCGGATCTCTCAAGGCGACGAACTGCATGATCGACGCGAATACGACCACGGGCAGCGAGGGTAGCGGCGGAGGGGCCTATGTGTACTCGGGTGGCAGCGCCGTGTTTACCGCGGTGAACTTTCAGGCGAACTTCGCCTCGGGTTCGGGCGCGGGCCTCTTCAACAACACCAGTACCACGGTGGAGATTCGAGACTCATTGTTCAACTCCAATTCGGCGATGGAATATGGCGCAGCGGCAATTCACAACTATGGAGCGCTGAAGATCGTCAACAGCACGATCGCCCAGAACCATGCTGGCGACGGCAAGGTTGGAGGTATTGCATGCACCGACGGGGCGACGAGTATTCATAACAGCACGATCGCCCATAACGACTCGGGTGGCGTCGTGGGGTCAAATGTCCAGGGCGTAGTAAGCGTGAAGAACTCCATCGTCGCATTCAATGGCACGGCCTATGGGTCCGAGTACAACTGTGGAGGGAACGTCACCTCCCTGGGATACAACCTCGAAACCGGCACGACTTGTGGCTTCACGTCCACGGGTGACCTGCAGAACACGGACCCTTTGCTCGGGGTGCTGCAGCTCATCGGGGGCTCCACCCCGACGTACGACCTCCTAGTCGGAAGCCCAGCCATCGATGCGGGGGACCCGAG
>CALAKE010000313.1 GCA_937922775.1 uncultured bacterium
CGGCGGCGGACCGTACATGATCGAGTTCGAATAGTGCTCCGAGGCGGGACCGTGCCAGACACGAATGTCTTCGAACGCCACCTCGAGCTCCTCCGCCACCAGGGCGGCTAGCGTGGTGTGGATCCCCTGCCCCATCTCCGCCCGCGGCGTGATGATCGTGATCCCGCCCCTGTCGATCACCACGTATGGCGTCAGCGCCGTCTGTCCAGGCTCGACCTCGATCGAGCCTGG
Source organism: uncultured bacterium (assembly GCA_937922775.1). Classification (GTDB taxonomy): domain Bacteria; phylum Acidobacteriota; class UBA890; order UBA890; family UBA890; genus CALAKE01. The sequence goes on from CALAKE010000313.1 coordinate 232, forward strand.
CAACCGGTCGGCCGGCTTGGGCCGGCAACCGATGACGACCCCACCAGCGATGGCGGCGGATCCGATCAGGAACTGTCGTCGTGTCGTCATCGGATTCCTTTTACGCTGCCGTTATCCTCTGAGTCGCGCGGCCGCGGCTTTCACGGCCTGTCGAATTCGCGGATATGTGCCACATCGGCAGAGATTGCCCGAAAAAGCATCGTTGATATCGGCATCTGAAGGCGAGCCGTTCTCACCAAGCAAGGCAACGGCCGTGATGATCTGGCCGGGCTGGCAGTAGCCGCACTGCGCGACCTGATGACGAATCCACTCTTCCTGGACGACGTGAAGGGTCGCCGGTGAGCCGATTCCCTCGATCGTCGTCACTTCACCCGCGACGTCGCCTACTGGAATCGAGCACGACCGCATGGCGACGCCGTCGACCAGAACACTGCAAGACCCACAGATCCCGATGCCGCACCCGTACTTGGTGCCCGTCAAACCAAGCTCATCGCGGAGAGCCCAGAGCAGTGGCATCTGCTCATCGACATCCACGAGATGCTCGGCGCCGTCGACTATCAGGCGGATCAAAGCGGATCTTTCCTATTTCTCGCCGGTCGCATTCTGGATGGCCGTGCACGCACTGGCAATGATCTCAGACAACCCGTTGTGGCACAGCGGGCGCCGGGGTCGCGGAGCCACCTCGACGCTCGTCACCGAGCATATCGGAGCCCCGGTTGCGGCGCGACAGACTTGCATGCGGGCTAGAATCGGAACCCCAATTTCATGCCGAACTCGTCGGTCGTGTTGAAGGGTTCGTAAAAGCCGAGCTGCTGGCGGGCCGTGATTCCGTTGACCGTGAACGTCGCGGTCTTGTAGTCCACCGTCGAGTCATCGACGCTCCAATGTTGGTAGTACGGCTCCAGCGACCACCGCCGGGTCACCTGGTACTTCGCGCTGGCGCGTAGCCCCCAGCCACTATGCTGCGCGAACGAGGCGTCGGTGAACCCATCGATGGTGAACGCGGGCGCCGTGGGTGTAGCCGGCACCTCGCCGCCGCCCAGGGCCGACGAGTGCGTCTCTTGCCAGCCGCGGAGCAACAGGTCGAATTCGAGGTTGACGCTCAGCGCACGCGACGCCACCCGGGTGCGCGTCGTCAGGCCGAAGGGCAGATATAAGTAATCGTCGGTGCGGTACCCGGGGACGCCGCCGATGCCGTTCGACAGGTGCCGAAACCCGACGCCGGCATAGGGTGAGAAGCCCCAGGACTGCCCGATGAAGTCCTTTCCGGCGAGCGCGCGGCCTTCCATGTACCAGTCCTGATCGCCGTTCGCGGTGCACGGGTACGCCGAGCCGAGCCCCAGCGCGTAGCCGTTCGGCGAGGTGCTGTCGGGCCTAATTTGCCAGGGACGGCAATAGCCGTCATAGGAGGTGTTGCCGATGAGGCCGCGCACATTGGCCTGGAGAAACCATTGCCGGCTCTCGCTCAGCGAGACCGTACCCGTATACTCGGCCCCGAGCTTGAAGCCTTGGATCGAGATGGGCGTCGCCAGGAGGGGCTCGGCGTAGCGGTAGCCGCCCGCGCTGACGTTCAGCTCGTGCCCAGTGGGAGTGCCCAAACTGGCCTCAGGCGCTTGCGCAAGCACCTGGGCCGGGGCCAGGGCAACGAAACCGGCAATGAGCAAGATCTTCATGGCTCGCGACTCACTTCACGCCATCGGTGGCGTGGACCCATAACCTGAAACCCGGACCAAGTTGATGTCTTGCAGAACAGTGTACTGCAGGGCCCCCTGGAGGAGCGTTGATGAAGAGGATCGGCCAGATTCGCCTGCTCGAGGACGCCGAAGATTGCGCTGGTTCCGCCGATGCCGACTGAATACGTGACCTCCCTTGCCTCGTGGGAACCCATGCGGCTACAGTGGCGCCCGTTTCTCACTCAATCTGACGCGGTGGGTCTTCGGTCGGCGAGGGTTTCTTGTCACTATTCGCTCGCGGCCTCCGTGTCACAAGTTCGCAGGAGACAGGTGTGCACAGAGTCGTCGTCGTGGCCGAGGTTGAGGACACAGCAAGGTGGGAAGAGGGTTTCAGGACTCACGGGGACCTGTTCAGGAGCCAGACCGTATCAAGTTGCCAGTACTCGATGATGGGGGATCACGAGGTCGCAGTTTGCTTCGAGGTGGAGGACCTGGATACGTACATGCAGGTTCTGGAATCTGCCGCGACAGAGGAGGCTATGGCTATTGATGGGCTCAGACGGGAGACGGTGAAGATCTTCGTCATGGATAAGCAGTTCACTCCCTAATCCGCCGCCCTTCCTCGTTCCCGGCGGCCTCCAGCTACTGTTTCTTCTGC
>CALAKE010000314.1 GCA_937922775.1 uncultured bacterium
AGTTGCGGACCCTCCGGTTCCTGTGGTTCGGGTTCCGGCTCGACGACGGGTTCGGGCTCGGCTACCGGCGTGACCTCCTCGGCTGGCTCCTCCGCAGGCTGATTGGCGGGTTCTCCACCGCCGCAAGCAACAACTGCCAGAAGAGCGACGAGGGCAAACAGCAGGACTATGTTCTTCTTGAAAGGCATCCCTGGATCTCCTTGGAAGGCGAGACGAAGGCCTGAATGGATGGGTGGCTGTCCCTACTTCGATTGCAGTTCTTTTCAGTCCGAAGGGAAGATCGGACCCTCTTGGGGATCATTGGATAAATGAACGAGCCCGCCACGTCAAGCCACTCGGTGCAAATTTATGACTACTTGCAGACTCGCCTGTTGTTGATAAGTAGCATAGCATTTTGAGAGATGACGGTCGGCTGCGGGCCCCGCGGCTGGTTCCGGCGACAACTCACGAGGTCTAGAAAACAAAGGTGTGGCTGTGGCAGAAGCATCGATTGGCGAAGTAAGAGCAACTGACGAGTACCTTCACCAAGTGGACAAGTGGAGCGCTCATAACTACCACCCGCTGCCGATTGTCCTCAGCCGAGGAGATGGTGTTTGGGTCTGGGACGTCGAAGGGAAGCAGTACCTCGATTGTCTCTCCGCCTACTCCGCGCTGAACCAGGGGCATTGCCACCCGCGCATCCTAGCAGCCCTGAAAGAACAGGCGGATCGCTGCACGGTGACTTCTCGGGCCTTCCATAACGATCAGATGGGACCGTTCCTCGAAGAGCTCTGCGAGCTGGTCGGCTACGAAAAGGCGTTGCCGATGAACACGGGGGCAGAGGCGGTTGAGACAGCCATCAAAGCGGTACGCAAGTGGGGCTATCAGGTCAAGGGTGTGCCGGAGGGGGCTGCCGAGATCGTCGTCTGCTCCGATAACTTTCACGGCCGCACGACGACGATCGTGGGCTTCTCGTCAGACGATCAATACCGCGACGGCTTCGGCCCGTTTACGCCTGGTTTCGTGACTGTGCCTTACGGTGATATTGACGCCTTTGAAGCCGCGTTGAACGACAACACCGTGGGCTTTCTGGTCGAGCCGATCCAGGGCGAGGGCGGGGTCCTCATTCCCCCTGACGGTTACCTCAGCGCGGCGGCAGAGCTGTGTCGCGCGAACCGGGTTGCGCTCATGGCAGATGAGATCCAGACCGGGCTTGGCCGCACCGGCAAAATGCTCGCCTGCGAGTGGGAAGGCGTTCGCCCTGATGTCGTTATTCTCGGCAAGGCCCTGGGAGGAGGAGTGTACCCAGTGTCAGCCATGTGCTCCGACGACGAGATCATGCAGGTTTTCACGCCGGGTGATCATGGATCGACCTTCGGTGGCAACCCATTGGGAGCGGCCGTGGCGCGAGCGGCCCTGGACGTCATCGTCGAGGAAGATCTCGCCAACCGTGCCGCCGAGCTTGGCGAATGGTTCATTGATGAGCTGCAGGCCATCAGCTCTCCTCACGTCGCTGAGGTTCGAGGCAGGGGCATGATGGTCGGTGTCGAAATCAAAGAGACCTCCGGAACGGCACGGCCCTTCTGCGAGGCCCTGATGGAGCGGGGCATTCTGGCGAAGGAGACCCACGGTCAAGTGGTTCGCTTCGCACCGCCTCTGGTGATCACTCGCGAGATCCTGGAAGATGTACTCCCTGATATCCGTGCCGTGCTGTTGGGCGAAGGAGTAGCTACCTAGTCGATGTACGACCAAGTTTGGTTCTTCCTGTTCCTTGGGATAGCCCTCGCCTTCATCGCCGTGGCCGCCTGGATGTACTGGTTCACGGGCCACGCCATCAAGGGTCACCGGCAGCAAGTCGAGGACATGCTGCGAGAGATGCGCGAGGAGATCGACAAGACGGGCAAGAAGTAGCCCGAGCAGACCGGGCTCGGGCTACCCGTTGAGCGCCGCGGCCTTTCTCCGGATCAGATCCCAGGTTTCTCTGACGTCCGCCGCCGTTGTTCGGATGTTGCCGAGCGGCAGGCGCAGGGCGAAGCGGCCGCGCAATCGAGTGTGTGACAGAAACGTCCGGCCCGAGCTATTGATAGCTTCGAGAAGGTCCTCATTGAAGCCGGCCCACTCGTCATCGGCGACGTCGCCGAGGGAAGTGCCATCGCCGCTGTCAGGTCCGGCTCCGGCCCGGTAACGGAAGCACACGGTCGAGAAAGGCGTCGGCGCCAGGCGCTCGAAGTCGGGATGCTCGTCGATCCATCCGGCAAGCTCCTCGGCCATTTCGATGTGATGGCGCAGGCGGGCCTGCAGGCCTCGTCTACCGTAGGTGCGGAACACCAACCATAGCTTGAGGGCACGGAAGCGCCGGCCGAGCTGGATGCCGTAGTCCATCAGGTCGACGGGCGAGTAGTCTTGCTGGGCCTCGGCCGTGCGGCTGGCGACATCACTGCGCAGGTACTCTGGTACGAGGCTGAACGCCTGCTTCAGTACCTGCGGGCGACGGGTGTACAGAGCGCTGCAGTCGATGGGCGTGAACAACCACTTGTGCGGGTTCATCACCACCGAGTCGGCTCGATCCCATCCGGAAAACAGACTGCGTCGTTCCGGCAGCATGGCGGCAGCCCCCGCGTACGCGGCGTCCACGTGTAGCCACAGTGATTCACGTTCGCAGAGGGTGGCAATCTCATCGAGAGGGTCGACGCTGGTCGTCGAAGTCGTGCCCGCCGTAGCCACCACAGCGAACGGGAGCCACCCCTCGTTCCTGTCTTCTGCGAGTGCCTGACGCAGAGCCTCGACGTTCATCTTGTAGGCCGAATCGCTGGGGATCTTGCGTACCCCCCGGTGGCCGATTCCTAGCAACAAGGCGGCCTTCTCGACCGAAGAATGAGCCTGGTCGGAGGTGTAGAGGCGCAGCCGTGGCACCTCGGGTCGGCCGGCCAGCCCGAGCTCCCTGATCTCGAGATCAGGAATCGCCTCGCGAGCCGCCGTCAGAGCACAGAGGCTCGAAATCGACGCCGTATCAGTGATGATCCCGAACAGACCCGACGGCAGGCCAAGCCACTGTGCCAGCCAGTCGAGAACGAGCTGCTCCAACTCCGTCGCGGACGGAGACGTGCGCCACAACATGCCGTTGACGTTCAACGCGGCCGAAAGTGTCTCGGCGAGGATTCCTGGCGCCGACCCCGTGATTGAGAAGTAGGCGAAGAATCGCGGGTGGTTCCAATGCGTGATGCCCGGAAGGATGATGTTCTCGAAATCGCGCATCATCTCCTCCCACGCCTCACCCTCCTCCGGCCCGTCAGCCGGGAGCTGGCCGTGCACCTCCCCAGGAGCCACCTCGGACAGGACGGGCATTCCCTCCTGACCCTCGAGGTAGTCGGCGATCCAATCGATCACTTGGTAGCCACGACGGCGAAACTCCTCTGGCTCGAGATCGCCCAGAGGGCGTGTCATCTCCTCGGGTGTGTCGGACATGCTGATCTCCTCCGCCTGCCGCGAACCTGCTCGCGCTCTGATTTTTTCCGCAGTGCTTTGGCCCGATCGAGCCGAGGTGGCGCTAGGCCACGAAGAACTCCACTGCAGCTGCTACACCCGCACCCATAGGCACGGTGTGCCCCTGCATCTTCAGCGCTCCCTCGAGTGCCGCAAGGAGCAACAGGACGTTGTTCGAAGTGCTGGAGGCGCCCATCAGCCCGACGCGCCAGATCTTCCCAGCCAGCGGCCCGAGCCCGCCACCGATCTCGATTCCATGGCCGTTCAGGAGGGCGCCGCGCACGGCGGCCTCGTCGACGCCGTCCGGCACCACCACCGCGTTCAGCGACCAGAGGCGCTGGGCCGGATCGTCGACTTGCATCTTCATGCCCATAGCCTCGACACCGGCGACGAAAGCCAGATGGTTGCGATGATGTCGCTCAGCTCGGGCCTGCATGCCCTCCTCGACGATGATGCTGAGAGCCTCGTGCAGCGCATAGATCATGGATACGGGTGCGGTGTGATGATAGACACGATCACTGCCCCAATAGTTCGCCAGCAACGACATGTCGAGGTACCAGCTACGCACGGGGACTTGGCGCGACGTGATGACCTCCAGCGCTCGATCGTTCATGGTGAAGGGTGCGAGTCCTGGCGGACAAGACAGGCACTTCTGTGTGCCGGCATAGCAGAGGTCGATCTCCCGCGCATCGACATCGACAGGATGTCCGCCGATCGAAGTGACTGCGTCGACGATCACGAGGGCACCGTTGTCGTGTGCGGCCTCGATGATCCCTTCGAGCGGCTGCAAAACACCAGTCGACGTTTCTGCATGCACCACTGCGACCGCTTTCGTCGGACCATCCCGAAGAGCTTCGGCCACAGCGCCGGCATCAATGGGGGTACCCCACTCCGTTTCGACGGTCACGACTTCGGCGCCGTTGCGCCGGGCCTGCTCCGCGAGCCTCACTCCGAAGACTCCCGCAACGGCAACCACCACGCGGTCACCCGGCTCGATAACGTTCACTGCGGCGGCCTCCATGCCGGCACTTCCGGTTCCCGAGATCGGGATGGTCATCCTGTTGCGCGTTCCGAACACATGCCGCAGTAGCTCCTGGCATTCATCCATGAGAACGAGGAATTCGGGATCGAGGTGCCCCATCAGCGGTCGGGACATGGCCTCGTAGACACGGTCGTCAACGTTGCTCGGACCGGGGCCCAACAGAATGCGTCGGGGCAGCTTCTCAGTAGTCATTTTGATCGCCCTTGTTCGGGTGGCATGCCATACGAGAATGTAGCTTGTGACCGCGGCGACTACTGCCGGGAGTCTGGTCGCAAGCTATCCCGCCCCACCATGGCATGCAAGCAGGCTAGTTTGCCGCCTGGTCACCCAATGGAATGCGAATGAAATCCAGCGGATTATCGAACTCAATTGCGATATGGAACAACTCGTTGAGCTCGTCGGCGCGCCGCACAGTGCCGTAAATCAGAGTTCTTCCGACGATGCCCTCGCCTTCTACCAAATGGATCAGGCAGCGGGAACCGGCGACGATGGGCCTGCGCACCCGCACGAGAGTTCCGCCGCGGCTGATGTTGATGGTTTCCCCGTGGGCCTCGAAACCGTGGTCATCGGGATCGAAGCCGTACAGGCCAACCATCAAGCTGATCGGGTACTCGACGGCGAGCCGTTCGAAGTTGCGCGCGTTGAATTCGTCGGTTGCCCTGTCGCCGCGGTCTTGCATAGCTAGCCTCAGAGTAGTGCCGGGATCAAGCCGCCCGCCAGCAGCACCCCCAGCAACCCTGCAATAGTGAGATAAACGATCATGGGCAGCAAGGTCAAGCGGATCAGGGAGCCCTCCTCGCCCACAAGACCGACCGTAGCGCTCGCGGCCACGACATTGTGGACGGTTATCATGTTCCCGGCGGCGCCGCCAACCGCCTGTAGTCCCAGTACGAGGGCCACCGGCAGGCCCGTTGCTGCAGCGACCCCGTATTGGAATAGCGCGAACATCAGGTCGCTGACCGTATTGCTACCGGCAACGAATGCACCCATCGCTCCCACCCACGGGGCGAATGCCGGCCAGGCTCCACCCACCGCCGCCGCCAGCCGGCCGGCCAAATAGAGCGGCATGCTTTCGAGCCCCGTCTGATTGAGGCCGGAGTCGATGAAGATGCGAACCAGGCCGACAGCAAACAGTAATGAAAAGGCCGCCGGTGCGAGGGTGATTGTCGCGTCCCTCCAAGCCTTCTTCGCAGCAGGCAGAACGGGCTTCTTGTGCAGAAGTGGTGTTGCCAGGGCGGCCACTGCGAGCATCGTTCCCGGCAGATAGAGGGGCTGGATGGACTGCGACAACGACGTGCCCAGGATTCCGTCCCATCCCAGTTGCACGGATTCGAGGAGCGGTCGTATCCGGAGGGCAGGGAGGCGCGTGGCCACCAACAGCACCGCGGCCAGAATATAAGGCGACCAAGCTCGCAGCGGCGAGATGAGCTTCTCGTCATGAGTGGCGAAGTCGGAATCCGAGGGGATGGTCAGGGAGCCTGTCCAGCGCGGGTCCCATTCTCGCCGGGCGGGGAAGCTCCACGGCTCCACGCCGCCCAACATGAACCCGCGCTTGGCTGCCGGGATGACGATCGCCATGGCCACAAGACTCCCCAGAAGACTGGGGAACTCGGGCCCGAGGACCCAGGCGAAGAGCACATATGGGACAACGAATGATAAGCCTGTGAAGAGAGCGAAGCGCCACATGCCGAGCGCCTTCCTGATGCTGCGATCGGAACCGAATACCCTGCCGAGAACCATCAGCACCAGGAACGGTACGGTCAACCCGGCGACCGCATGCACGGTGGCGGCGCGGGCACCGATGGCCCTGATGAACTCGTCATAAGGGATGTTGGCGGCCTCCAGAGCGTCGGTGACGACGGGGACGTTGAGCGCTTCCCCCATGCCAATGAGGATGGGAGTCCCCACCGCTCCGAAGGTGACGGGCGTGCTTTGGATCACGAGGGCCAGCGCGCATGCCGCCATGGCCGGGAAGCCCAGTGCTACGAGAAGCGGGCCGGCGATGGCGGCGGGCGTTCCGAACCCTGCGGCACCTTCCATGAATGATCCGAACAGCCAAGCCACAACGAGCGCCTGCACGCGCGGGTCCGGAGATATGTCGTAGAAGCCAGCGCGAATCGTGCGCAATCCGCCGGTCTCTCGAAGTGAGTACAGGAGCGCGAGGGCCGGCAGAATGATCCACAGAAGCGAGATCGCGATCATGGCACCGCGCAATGTCGCGGCCGCCACCACGCGCGGCGTCATCCCCCATGCCCAAAGTGCGGTTACCACAACCACCAGGTAGGCGGCCGGCATGGCGCGCGTAGCCGGCCAGCGGGCGAGTACCAGCAAGACGAAGACTGCAACCAACGGCGCGACGGCGGCGAGGACCAGCATGCGAGGTACCATATTCTGAATCTCTTCTCTGAACCAAGGTGAGGGAATCCCCTCGACCGATTGCCGTGGCTGTCGTTATACTGCCCGCGCCATGCCTTGGACCGATGATCTGGCAGCCCAGCTCGGCCGTAACCTTCGCGGTGAGGTGCGCAGCGACCCGATGACTCGGGCGCTGTATAGCACCGACGCAAGCATCTACAGGGCCATGCCGCTGGCCGCCGTGATCCCCGAACATCCAGATGATGTTCGCGCCACGATGGAATTTGCGGCTGAGCACGGGCTCCCGCTTCTGCCTCGCGGTGGCGGCACCAGCCTCGAGGGCCAGACGATCAACGAGGCCCTCATCCTCGATTGTTCCCCCCATCTGAACCGGGTTCTCGAGGTCAACGCCGAGGAGCGGTGGGCGCGAGTGCAGCCCGGGGTGGTCCAGGACGGATTGAGCCAGCAGGTAGCCCATCTCGGTTTGAAGTTCGGGCCCGACACCGCGACGAGCAACCGCGCCACCATCGGCGGCATGATGGGCAATAACTCGGCGGGGACTCGTTCGATCGTCTATGGCAAGACGATCGATCACGTGCTCGAGGCTCGCTGCGTGCTCTACGACGGCACGGAGGTCGTGCTCGGTGAAGTCGACGCGGCCGGATGGCAGGCAAAGCAGAAGCTCGAAGGACTCGAGGGCAGTCTCTATCGGACGGTGGCTGCGGTTCTTGCGCGCAACAAGGATGAGATCGAGGAACGCTTCCCGAAGATCATGCGCCACGTCTGTGGGTTCAATCTCGACTACCTGTTGCAGGGCGACACGTTCAATATGGCCCACCTGA
>CALAKE010000315.1 GCA_937922775.1 uncultured bacterium
ACGCGCGCGGAGCCAACACCGCGGGGATGCTCGGAGTTGGTGTCCTTCTCTTCGTGCTTATGACGAGTGAGGCGTTCGAGGGCACGAGCTACTACATCTTCATGAATCCGTTCGAGATGCCGTCTTCAGGAGCAGAGTTCCTGTGGTTCGAACGGGTGCTGTTGAATCGACTCGGTGTTTTCGCTGCTGGCGCCCTGATGCTCTTCCTTGCGCTACGCCGGATGGAACGGCGCGAGAAGTTCCTCGGGTGAGATATCCGTCGGGTCAGAACTGTCGCCAATTGGGTTCCGGCTGAGGGGCGTTGTCCAGCACCCTCTCGATGCGTTCCATCACCTCGGTCGTCATCTTCTCCGCTAGGTCGAGCGACTCCATATTCTCGACCACCTGCTCGGGCTTCGACGCACCCGTGATCACTGTGCTGACGTTCGGGTTCTTCAGGCACCATGCCAGAGCGAGTTGGGCCATCGTGCAGCCGAGATCGGCGGCGATCGGCGCCAGCTTTCCGACCTTCTCGATGCGCTCTCCCCAACCCTCGTTCTGCAGCCTCTCCCGCAGCCACTTGTAGCTCTTCAGGGCCAACCTACTATCGTCCGGGATGCCGTCGTTGTACTTGCCGGTCAACAGGCCGCTGGCGAGTGGGCTCCAAGTCGTCGTGCCTAGGCCTATGTCTCGATAGAGGGGCGCATACTCCTTCTCGACGCGGTCACGATTGAACATGTTGTACTCCGGCTGCTCCATGGTCGGTGGAATCAGTCGCTCGCGCCGTGCGACCCCGTAGGCGTCACGTATCTGCTCGGCACTCCACTCACTGGTGCCCCAATAGAAGGCCATCCCGTCGCTAATGACCTGATTCATTGCCCTGACGGTCTCTTCCATGGGAGTGTCGATGTCGGGGCGATGGCAGAAGATGAGATCCACATAGTCCATCTGGAGGCGCTCGAGCGCCGCACGGGTGCCCTCGATGATGTGCTTGTAGGAGAGGCCACGGTCGTTGGGGCCGCCGCCACCCCAGAAGATCTTCGTTGAGACCACAAGGTCAGAGCGCTTCCAGCCGGCCCGCTGAATCGCCTTGCCCATGAGGAGCTCGGCATGGCCGCCTGCGTATACCTCGGCATTGTCGAAGAAGTTGACGCCGGCCTCGATTGCGGCGCTCATGCACTCGTGCGCACGGCCCTCGTCGAGCTGTTCGTGAAAGGTCACCCAGGCGCCGAACGATAGAGCGGACACCTGAAGGCCTGACTTTCCCAGGAAGCGATATTTCATCGTGGTTGTTCCTTCTCGTTTCTATTTCGCTGACGGGTCGGCATCGTTGGAGGACATCCAACCCGATCCCACCCAAGCGTGATGCGTCTGGTGTGGCTCTCTTCTTTCAGGCCATGACGGTAATGCAGGCTCACGATCCAGACAAGGATCCGGGAAGGCTTGACTTTGTATAATAAAGTACTTTAGATTAACCACCATGCTCGCCCGGGGTGAACGATCCGTCGAGAACCTCGGGCCGACAAACCCGACCCGCAGGAGGGGCCGATGAGCGTACAGAGAATGCTAGCGATCCTCTTCATATTCTGTTGCAGCACATTTGCCTGGTTCGTGCTGGGCACATCGGTCGTGGTACGTACCGGAGAGTCCGACAATGCGCTGAAAGCCGAAGTAATCAGCCTATGGGGAGGCCCACATGTGCAACTCGCCCCCGAGGCTTGGATCGTCGAGATTCAGCAACGCACCGAAACGGTTCAGGAAACGGGACCCGCCGGAGAATCGACGCTGCGGCAGGTGACCCGCCCTGTATCGAAGCAGCATCGAGTAGCGCTGGACTCGAGCCGCATCGAGGTGGTGCTCGAGCTCGAACATCGTCAAAAGGGCCTGCTCTGGTACGACCTCTACGGCGTGGACTTTTCAGGTCGCTATGTACTGCAGACACCAGAAGGAATTGAGGGGCAACTGCACGTGAAGTTCGATTTTCCTGCACACGAATCCATCTACGACGGTTTCACCTTTCGGGTCGATGGGCAGGAGGGGGCAGCCAGTGACTTGCAGAGCGGTGCTGAAGTCGTCGTGGAGATCGTCGGGGCAGGGCAGGAGATCCCGGTTGAAATCTCATATCGATCGCGCGGTCTCGATCGATGGACGTACGCGTTTCAGCAGGAGGGTGTCACTCAAGTGCGTGATTTCGAGCTCCGTCTGATGGCCAATGCCTCTGGAGTCGATTTCCCACCGGGGACGCTTTCACCGACCGTCAAAGAACCCGATGTCGATGGCGTGGCTTTGACTTGGCAGTTCGACAACATGGTTACCGGCAAGACGATCGGAGTTGATCTGCCGAACCGACTCAACCCCGGCCCGCTCACATCGAGAGTCACCTTCTTCGCACCGATCTCACTCCTTTTCTTTCTCACCGTGATGGTGATTCTCGGCATCGTCCAGGGCAGCAACCTCCACCCGATGCACTACTTCTTCCTGTCGGCGGCCTTCTTCGCCTTCCACCTGCTGCTGGCCTATCTGGTCGACCACCTGAACATTCACGCGGCCTTCATACTCGCCACCATCGTCAGCATGGTCCTCGTGATCTCCTACCTGCGGGTCGTTGGAGGCACGCACTTCGCTTGGGCTCAAGCCGGCCTGGCGCAACTCATCTACTTGGTGCTGTTCAACTATGCGTTCTTTTTCCAGGGTTTCACGGGGCTCGCTGTGACTGTGGGAGCGATCATCACTCTCTTCGTGATGATGCAGCTCACGGCCTCAGTGGACTGGGATCTGGTCTTCAGCTCTCCGGGGCGGGGGGAGCGGGAGGCTGTCAAGAGTCGCGCTGACGTGCAGAATGCCGCGGCCAGCTAGCCCGGGGCGCACTATGGGAGCGTGAAGCGAGAGGATCCTAGGGCCGCGACGAGGGTTTCACCAGAGCGAGCCGATTCGCCAGGTGAGAAAGAAGATGGCCGCTCCACCACCCTGCCCGATAACGGTCATGGGCTCGTTCGAGATGTTTCGCCAGCTATCGAACGCCGGGTTGTTGGTGGAGAAGACCTTGCTGCTGTTGTAGGAGAATTGGGCGCCCAGGTTCGAGAGATACTCCTGCACTTCGCGTGAAAGCTCGGGGTCGACCAACTCGCTGAAATTGATGTCCCCGTTGGCGCCGTCGGGCGTGAGGAAGTTCGTGGAGCGCAAATCTCCGTCGCCGGCATCGTTGAAAAGTAGTTGCCAGGCGAATCCCAGCGATACCCCGCTGGCCCAAGGCAAGTTGCACTGCAGTCCGAACCTCACTTCCTGCGGGTGCACTTTTCTCTCGACGGGAGTTCCGCCGCCGACGTAAAACGTGCCCGAATACTCGGTCATGAACCACACTGGCACGATGCCGATGTCAAAGGCGTGGATCGAGAGTCCGAGGGCTAGAAAGGCCTCATCTCGAAGGTCGAGCCCTATCTCGATCGGTGCACCCACGAGAAAGTCTTCGGCGGTGGTGGCCGAGGAGTCGACGTACTGGACAATCAGGCCGCGGTCGGGATCACCCAGCTTCTTGTATCCACCATTGAACAGGAGCTCGGCCCTGCCGACTGTTTTCGCCAGGAGGATGTCGAAACCGTAGTCGATTTCTCCAGATACTCCGGCGTAGTGACGCCAGTCATAGGTGTTGTAGTCGGGTGACTCCATCGGGAACTCGATATAGGTGCGGAAGCCGAGCCCAATCCCGTGCCCACGATCCTCGGAAAGGGCGTTGGCCTTGAAGCCGAAAACGATGTCGCCACTGGACCGCGCGAACGCACCGTTCCCCGGTGGATCGATGAGCACCGCCGGGTACGCATACGACTTGTACGGGAAATCCTGCGCGATCATGAAGTATGGCTCCGGACGCAAAGCGTTGCTGGGGTAGGTATCGACGAACAGGTCCAGAGGGGGAATGGGATAGCCGACTGGGTCTTGCCCGACGCTATTTGTCCTGATCACAGGGGATATCTGAAAGAAGATCTCTGTTCGCCCCGGCAGCCCCATGGCGAACTGGAAGGGGACATCGACGACATCGATGTCTCCGGGATAGCGGTCGTAATTCAGGACATCGACCCCCATAGCGACCTCGCCCGACTCCAGCGTATAGGGCGAAACGGCGAGCATGAGGCCAACACCGCCGCGGGCCGACAGGTTGAAGTTCGAGGGTCGGTACCTCCAAGGGCTCAGGTCGGGCCAATCCTTGGCCGGGGTCTTTCCCTCCGCTGCCGGGTCTGTGCTCGATGCGGCTTTTCGGTTGGCTCCGCCCTCCCCGTTGGGATGTGCCTCCCCGATCAGCGCTGTTCTCCGCGCTCCGCTATTCTCAGTGGCCTCGATTTGACGAGCAGAGACTGATTGTTGCCCACCCGGGTTCTGCGCTCGCCCAGGTGAAGCCTGTGCCCTCAGCGCTGGGGCGAGCGAGATTGAGAGCGCGAGGGCCACCAGCACCAGTGAGCCGCGTCCAACTCCGTACCGGGCAGGCTGCCGGCCATCCAACCGCGAGTCCACAAGGTTCTTCGTCATCCGATATCGGATGTTGCGGCGCCAGCCTGCTTCAACAGGGTGATCTGGTTGCCCTTATCGTTGAATTCGACCCGATCCATGAATGTTCGCATCAGCATGATTCCGCGGCCGCTGGCACGGAGTATGTTCGCCGGGTCGGTCGGATCGGGGATCTTCTGGGGATCGAAGCCAGGGCCATCGTCGGAAAAAACGTAGACGATTTCCTCTGTGGTCTCGCGGCAGGTGCAGTGTACGCGGCGTTCGGAATACGGCTCCTGTTTTCGGCGTTCTTCAATCAGCCGCTCGTAGCCGCTGCGGTCGGTTTGGCGCAGGCTGGAATCGACCTCGAGGTTGCCGTGAATCATTGCGTTCGATATCGCCTCCACCAGCGCCATTCCCACCTGTGACCGCACCGTGTCGTTGGCGAAGCCCAGTCGCTCGAGGCTGTCCTGCAGAAAACCGGCAACCGTGAAGATCAACGCCGGGTCGTTTTCCAGCTCGAAGGAGGTCTCACGGCCCCGCAGGTATTCGAGCAGCTTGCTGCGCGATTGTCTCGCCTCCGCAATCTCGAGAACTTGAAGCACTGTGTCGACGAGCTCCTCCTTGAGCTCCCGTTTGGGGACGTAACTAGCGGCACCGGCTTGCAGGGCTTGCACGGCAATGCGCTCGTTGCCCTGCGAGGTCATCAGGATGACCGGGACGAGAGGGTACTCGGAGCGCATATGCTCGACCAGCTCCAGCCCATCCATGCCGGGCATTCGCAGGTCCGTAAGCATCAGGTCGGGCGCACTGCTGGCCACGAGCTCGAGCGCTTGGTTGCCCTCTGTGGCGAGGAGCACCTCGAGGTCCTCGAGCGGCCGCAAATAGCGCTCGGCGGCCTCCCGGTCGATGTCCTCGTCATCTACGATCAGAATTCTCGGCATGTGGCTAGTCTACATCTTCTTCGGCCAAGTGAAGCGGAATGTCGTACCTCGCTCACCCGGGGACTCTAGCCACACCCGACCGCCGTGGATCTCGACGATTCTCTTAACCAGGGTCAGCCCGATGCCCGTGCTTTCGGCACGTTCCGATGAGACTGACCGATGGAACATGGTGAAGATCCGGTCGTGATCTTCCTCCGGAATCCCAGGACCGTCGTCCACCACGCTGAACTCGACATCGTCGCCACAGTCGGTGGCGTATACCGAAACCTCGCCGATGTTCCGATCGTGATGCTGGATTGCGTTGCCAATCAGATTGCGGAACACCTGCTCGAGAGGTG
>CALAKE010000316.1 GCA_937922775.1 uncultured bacterium
AACCTCAACTGGTATGCTTCGCTATCAGACTGCTGGATATCGG
Source organism: uncultured bacterium (assembly GCA_937922775.1). Lineage (GTDB taxonomy): Bacteria > Acidobacteriota > UBA890 > UBA890 > UBA890 > CALAKE01. Next base: position 44 of record CALAKE010000316.1, read on the forward strand.
TGTGATAGATATCAGTCTGCGTGAGGGGAGATCCTGCCTCCACGAGCTCGATTTCACACCGTTGTCGACGGGAGCGTGCCTTGCCGAAGTCGCCCGAAAACGAGGCCGACATCCGCGGCCAGTCCCTCTCCGGTAGGGGGAGGCGAGCCTATCTGCGCGCGCTGATCGAGTGCAATCCACTGGCACTCGTCATTTTGGATCCACAAGGCAAGACAGTCGACTGCAACTCGGCGTTCGAGACTCTCTTCCAATACTCACGGGAAGAGGTTCTGGGCCAAAGCGTGGACGATTTCATTGTCCCCGACGATCAACAAAGCGTCACGATTCCGGTGAGCGAGCGCGCGAGCGCGGGAACCTTGGTCAAGGCCGAGCTCCAGCGCGTGCGCAAGGATGGGGTGCGCATCGATGTGTCAATGCATGGTGTCGAGGTCAGCATCGATGGTGAGCAGGTTGGAGTCTGTGCCGTCTACGAAGACATCGGGACGCACAAGCGAACGGCCGAGGTGGTGGTCGACGGCGAGCTGACTTACCGGAGACTCTTCGACCGCATCATGGATCCGGTCTTCATCCACGATCATGAGACAGGGAGAATTCTCGACTGCAACGGAGCCGTTGAGCGTGTGTACGGCTACGCCCGGGATGACCTGCTGGCGATGACTGCTTCCGACTTGCACCCACCCGAGGATTCCGAGCAAGTCAGGTTCGACATCGACGAGCCCAACCTCGACCTGCCGCACGCCTACACTCATTGCACCAGAGATGGCAGGCGCTTGGATGTAGAGATTCTCTCCGACCGGATCAATTACCTCGAGCGCCCGGCATGGATCAGCATCGTCCGGGATGTCTCTGAGAGAAAACACTGCGAGGGAGCCCTGAAACGAGCCAAGCTCGAAGCTGAATCCGCGATACGGGCGAAGTCCGAGTTTCTGGCCAATATGAGCCACGAAATCCGCACACCCATGAATGCCGTACTGGGGATGGTGCGCTTGGCTCTCGATACAGATCTCGACGACGAGCAGCGCGAGTACCTGAAGATTGTAGAAGACTCGGGTCATAACTTGTTGTGGCTACTCAATGACATCCTGGATTATTCGAAGATCGAAGCGGGGAAGCTCGATCTCGACCCGATCGATTTCAGCCTGCGTGATTGCCTGAACAATACGATGCGAGCCCTGATGTTCGAGGGCCGAGAGAAGAACCTGGAGCTTGCCGTCGATGTGCCCGGCGATGTGCCCGACGCCCTGATCGGGGATCCCGGGCGCCTACGACAGATTGTCACCAATCTCGTTGGCAACTCGATCAAGTTCACACCGGAGGGCGAGATCGTGGTGGCCGTGGCTGTCGAATCACAGGAGGACCGAGCAGCCCTGCTGCATTTCCAGGTCCGAGACACCGGCATTGGCATCTCCCCCGAGAAGCAAGAGCTGATTTTCGAGAGCTTCTCTCAGGCGGATGCCTCGACTACGCGGGAATATGGCGGCACCGGCCTGGGGCTGACGATCACGGCCAAGCTCGTCGGGATGATGGGTGGCGCCATCTGGGTGGAAAGCGAGATCGGGGAGGGGAGCACGTTTCACTTCAATTGCCGGTTCGGGTTGCAGGAGCGCCCGGCTACGGGCGTCAGCCCTGTCGATCGAGATGCAGTGCAAGGCATGAAGGTGCTGGTTGTAGATGACAACGAGATCAACCGGCGCATTCTTGTCGAGGTTCTGCGTGGCCAGGACATGAAGCCAGTCGCCGTCGCAGACGCCACGAGCGCAATTGCGGATATGAGGCGAGCCCACCAGGCCGGCAGCCCCTACGAATTGGTTCTTACCGATGCCAACATGCCGGAGGTAAGTGGGTTCGAACTGGCCGAGATGATCATGAATGACCCAGACCTTGCCGGCGTCACCGTCATGATGTTGAGCTCTGCCGGGCAGAGAGGTGATGGGGCCCGCTGCCGAGATCTCTCCATCTCCGGCTATCTTCCCAAGCCGGTGTCGCAATCGGAGCTGTGGGATGCGATCGCGACGGTGCTTGCCGGCAAGTCTGGAATGGATGATGAGCCATTGCCGCTGGTTACGCGGCACTCGCTACGTGAGGCCCGCAGGCAGCTTCGTGTGTTGCTGGCCGAGGACAACGTAATCAATCAGCGGCTCGCCGTGCGGCTTCTGGAAAAGAGAGGTCATCGAGTCGTGGTGGCTAACACCGGCGTCGAGGCAATTGCGCTACTCGACAGCAGAGGCCCTTTCGACCTAGTGATCATGGACGTGCGGATGCCTGATATGGGTGGCCTCGAGGCGACCCGGGCCATCCGTAGTGCCGAGAGCCGTGAGGGTCAGGGTCACATCCCGATCATCGGTGTCACAGCACACGCTCTCCAGGGGGATCGCGAGCGATGTCTGGAGGCCGGGATGGACGACTACATCTCGAAGCCCTTTCGCGCCAGCGAGCTATTCGAGGTGGTCGAGAGCATCTCAGGCAAGTCCAGCTAGCGGGTGCGCCGAGCTTCCTCCTGGCACCCGCCTTCGCCTTGAGATCTGCCGGCAACTGCGGGCTACCCAGTAACGAATCCTTCCGGCAGGACCATTCTCAGGGCTTCCAGAGTTGGCTCGATCGGCTCGAGGATCTTCCCAGGTGGCGCCGCCGGATCGGGGTCCTTGAGCCCCGACGAGGTAACAACTGACACTGCCGTCTGACCAGCGCCCAGGACCTGACGCGCGCCCCAAAGCGCCAGGGCCGCTGAAGCCTCGGCGTGGACTCCGCACTCGGCGGCGAGCTCTGCCTTGAGCGGCAGGATCTCGATTTCGGGCATTGCCAAGGCGAGGCCGTCAGAGGCCTGAATCGCCGCCAGTGCCTGCTCGCTGCTGCGGCTGGAGCCGACGTTGTAGGCAACCGAGGAGGACGTGGGAACGGCGTCGAGATGGTCCGCCCCGGCTGCGAAGCCGCTGGCCACGGGGGCTGCTTCCGCGGGCTCCACTGACACCATTCGCGGTAGCCGATCGATCAGCCCTAGTTGCTCGAGCTCGACGAAACCCTGCCAAATACCGTGCAGCCCATCACCCATGGAGAGCGGTACGACAACCCAGTCGATCTCCGGCACGGCGGAGGCTTCTACAATCTCGTAGGCGATGGTCTTGTACCCGCCGATACCGAAAAGGTTGCTGCCATTGGGGGGGTCGGCGAAATTGGTCAGCGGATACCAACCCCATTCCTCGACCGTCGCCTGCAGCAGGTCCCAGCGTACGGATGTGCTTGGAAGCGCGATCAGTTCCGCCCCGACAGACTCGATTTGGCGCCGGGGTGGTGGAGGAATGCCCACCGTGGTGAAAATCACGCAGCGCAGCCCGGCGCGCGCCGCGTAGGCAGCCGCTGAAGCACCGCCGTTGCCGCTTGACGATGCCGCTACGATCCTCTCCTCCTGGTACCGTGCCCGGCTCATGGCGGCGGCCATGAATCGATCCTTGTAGCTCAGGGTCGGATTCAGGCTCTCGTCCTTGACCCAAAGATCTGCGCCCTCCGGCAACCCGGGAAACCGGGGCAACTCGAAGAGCGGCGTGCCACCCTCGCCGAGAGTGATGCGATCCTCCGGGGGCACCAGGGGCAGTCGTGGCGCGAAGCGCCAGATCCCGGGGGCCTCATCCTCGACGAGCGGCATGCCCGGGGATATCGGCACAAGCAGAGCGAAGTTGCTGCCCATGCCATGCTCTCGGCAGCGCGGGCAACCATCGAGTGGCGCATCTACGGCTGCAACCTCGAGCTCGCAGCGAACGCAGCGCGCCATCAGGTCGGCGTCGCTCCAGCTCTCTGCGGCCATGCAGTCACCTCCATCCGGTCAGTGAGAGTGAACCAGCGAACAAGACACGCCGCCACTACCGCCGCGAGGGCAGAAGCCCAAGCCAGCCACAAGGGCAGGTGCCAAATGTATCACCGGCAGACAGCGGATGTGTGATCGATGGCCACGGAGCTATTCGGGCAAAGGAGATGCACTCCGACGAGCGTGTCACGCAGGCAGGGCTGATGAGGGCAAGCGCACTCACTGATGATCAGCACCGTCCGACACCACGCCTGCGTCGGCGCCTGGGGGCCGAATCTTACTGCACCCCCTTCTACTAGGCGCCGAAGTCCTCCGGGCATTCATCACAAGACCCACTCTTCGTGATGCCCAGTCGGTGGGCCATGGCGACGAACGTCGTGTACTTGAGTCCGAGCGCCTTGGCTGCACGCGTCATGACACGGCCGTTTTCCTTCAGTGCTCTGGTGATGAGCTCTCGTTTGAAGGCATTGACGGCGTCGTCGAACTGATCGGGAGGCACGCGCGACGCAGCCGGTGCAACCCTCGGCGCGTCGTGATGGGCAACTTGCGTCGCCAGCAACCGGAGGCTGAGGGCGGTTCCGCACTCGGGGCAAGCGAGCGGATCGCGCCGCAGCTCTATATGGCTCTCCGGCCCGAGGGTGTGGTCGGGTTCGCTCTCGGGGAGCAAGACATCGCCCCAAGGACGTGGCTTAGGCGAAGCGATTCCTGCCGCTGAGTGGCTGGCTGCCGCGATTGCTCGAATAGGGGAGCGGGATTGGCTGTACCTGCCGTTGGCCATGATCCCTTCCTTCCATCGCGGGGGAGCGTGGGAAAGACGAGCATCTCCTTCACTCAATATGACGTGAGATCAAGGCAAAAAGTTGCACCCTGGCCGAGAAAGAGTGGAATCGGTCGATGGCGGGCCGAAAAAACCCGGCTCAACGACCCATTCACGGGCCACCTCGGCTTCAAAGCCCCGAGGTCGTGTCCTCCGTGCCGTGATCAGTCCAGGCCATGTAGGCCCCGACCAGGGCGGCTGCCGCCATGATGATCGGTCCCCCTGCGCGCAGCCAATTGGGCATGCCCGAAAAGAGCAGTACCCAGGCTTGTCCGGCATAGTAGACGCCGTACAGAGCCGCGTAGCCGGAGAGTAGTTGCCGCGACAGGGCTAGCCAGGCGACGGTCATCGTCACCAAGCCCGCGTAGAGCATCGAGAGTCCGACGAGGTGGTAGTCCGCGAGTAGCCCTGGCCCTCCTGCGATCCCGGAGCGGGTGGAAAAGTGCACAAGGGCCAAGACTACAGAAAGAGCTCCAGATGCGAAGATCAACAATCGAGCCTTCGTCATGGGGGTACACTAGACGTCATCGGTGGACCTGACAACTGCCCCATCCCACTGCTTCCCTGGTAGAGTATGGGGCCCATGAGCCCTCAGCGAATCGCTTTCATTGGAGCCGGTGCGTTCGGCTTTGCCCTCGCCATTCATCTGGACCGCTCACGCGGCGACCAGATCGAGGCGCGCCTATACGACGATGACCGCGATCTGCTCACCATCCTCGCACGCGGCGAGAGTCACCCGCGCATCGCCAGGGACTTGCGTCTGCCTCAATCCGCATCGGTTTTCGAGAACCTGGATGAGACTCTGGACGGCGTAGATCTCGTGGTTCTCGCCGTCCCCGGAAGGGCCGTTCCACAGGCCGCCGCCGGTCTTGCGGACAGGTTCCCGGACGATGTGCCTTTGCTGAATGTCTCCAAGGCCCTGGAAATGGACAGCGGTCGACGG
>CALAKE010000317.1 GCA_937922775.1 uncultured bacterium
CGGGCCACCCAGGAGCCTAGGGCGGCGCGGGGTGGTCGCCGCAGGGGACGCTTGAGCGCGAAGGCTTCGAGCTTGCGAGCTCCCCTGCGAACCCTGTGCGCGAACTGTCCCTCAAGTCGATGCCCCCGTGCCGACTGAGAAGATGCTCGAGGTGGTCAACCCAGCGGGCTGGCCAGGAGCCTAGGGAGGCGCGGGGTGGTCGCCGTAGCGGACGCTTGAGCGCGGTGGCACGGCGTTCCGATTTGCTCAGAGGACTACTCCGCGTGAACTGTCCGCCAAGGTGACTACCCCGTGCCGACCGCGCAGATGCTTGCGGTCTAGGCCAGTGACTCGAGTAGCTCGTGGACGGTGAGGAGGGTGGAGGCCGGGCTGTTGCCTTCTTCTGGGGCCGGCAGCGGCACCACAAGGCGGTCGGGCGGCTTCATCAGCCAACCCGTCTCTCTCGCCACCCTGGCAACCAGACCGCTGAGGTCGATCTTCGCCGGGATCGAGAATCGCATGTCGAGGCGCCGCGTGCCCCGGTCGACGCTCAAGATCCCGAGTGACTCGGCAAGGAGGCGGATCTCGACGTAGGAGATCAGGTCTTCAACCTCACCCGGTATGGGGCCGTAGCGATCCCTGAGCTCGTTCTTGAGGGCCTCGAGGTGCTCGCCGTCGCGTGCGGAGGCCAAGCGCTTCGCGACCATGAGCCGCTGTACGGCGTCGTCGACGTAGCCCGGAGGGATGCTCAGGTTGAGGCCCAGGTTGAGTTGAGCTCGCTGCTCCGTTGCCGCGGGCTCTCCCTGGAGCTCACGAACGCTCTCTTCCAGGAGCCGCGCGTACGTCTCGAAGCCCACCGCGGCCATCTGGCCGTGCTGCCTCTCCCCGAGCAGTGAGCCGGCGCCACGAATCTCCAGATCCATGGCGGCAAGGCGGAAACCCGACCCCAAGTCGGCAAATTCCTGAATGGCCCTCAATCGCTTCTTTGCGGCTGGGCTGAGTGTATGGACCGGCGGAATCAACATATAGGCGCTGGCACGGCGATCGGAGCGCCCGATGCGGCCGCGTAGCTGGTAAAGCTGCGCCAAGCCGAAGCGGTCGGCCCGGTTGATGATCATCGTGTTTGCCAGTGGAATGTCGAGGCCGTTCTCGATGATGGTGGTTGTCACCAGCACATCAGCCTCGTGGCTCACGAAATCGAGCATGACGCGCTCGAGCTCGCGCTCCGGCAGCTGGCCGTGGCCCACCCGGTAGCGTGCTTCCGGCACCAGCTCTCGTAGCTTCGCCGCGATGGAGTAGATGGTCTCGACCCGGTTGTGCACGAAGAAGACCTGTCCGTCGCGGGCAAGCTCCTCGCGAACGGCTGTGGCAATGATCTCCGGGTCGTAGGGAACTACGTGCGTGGCGACGGCGAAGCGGTCCTTGGGGGGGCTCTCGATGATGCTCAGATCTCGGACCCCGACCAGCGACATCTGCAACGTGCGTGGAATAGGCGTGGCGGTCATCGACAGCACGTCTACTTCTCGCTTCAGTTGCTTGAGGCGTTCCTTGTGTGTCACCCCGAAGCGCTGTTCCTCGTCGACGACCAGCAACCCCAGGTCGTTGAACTGTACGTCCTTCGACAGGATCCGATGGGTTCCGATCAGGATATCGACCGTGCCGTCTCCGACCCCTGCGACGACCTCGGTCTGCTGATGCGGCGAGCGAAAGCGTGACAGAAGCTCGATGCAGATGGGAAAAGCCGCCATCCGCTCGGCAAAAGTCTGCAGATGCTGGTGGGCCAGCACCGTAGTCGGCGCCAGCACGGCAACCTGCCGGCCATCCATCACGGCTTTGAAGGCCGCGCGCATCGCGACCTCGGTCTTGCCGTAGCCGACATCGCCGCACAACAGCCGATCCATGGGCTTGGGGGCCTCCATGTCCGCTTTGACCTCGGCGATCGCTGTGCTCTGGTCGGGCGTCTCCTCGTATTCGAAGGCATCTTCCATTTCCCGTTGCCAAGGCGTGTCCGGTCCGAAGGCTCGGCCGCGAATTGCCTTCCGTGCCGCGTATAGCTCGAGAAGCTCGGTGGCCAGCTCGCGCAGTGACCGTTTCACCTTGCCCGTTACCTTCGCCCACGAGCTGCCCCCGAGCCGGTCCAGCTTCGGCGCTGCGCCCTCGACTCCGCGGTAGCGCTGTACCAGGTGCAGTTGATCTAGCGGCAAATAGAGGCGTGCCTCGTCACGGTAGGCAACCTCCATGAACTCGCGCTCGTCGCCGTTGACCGCGAGCTGCCGGACGTCGACGAACTGACCGATGCCGTGCTCCATATGCACCACAAAATCGCCCGGAGTCAGGTTTCTGAAGTCGGCCTTGAAAGCGTCACCGTGAAAACGGCGCGGGCGTGCTCGCGGACGACTGCGACCGAAGACCTCCGTATCCGTCGCCAGCCAGAGGCCGAGGTCGGGTAGCCGGAATCCGGCCGAGATGTCCGCGCAGGTAACCCAACAACTTCCGGCCTCGATGTCGTCTGGTCCGACGTCTTCGCCCTCCCCGCTCTCTCCCGGCAGCTGCAGAGCCGCGCTGATGCCGTAGTCTTCCAGGATTTCGGCCAAACGCTCCGCCTTGCCCGGACGGCTCATGGCGAAGCAGATGCGGTCTCCCGCCGCCAGGGAACGATCAACATGCTCGGCCAACTCAGCGAGCCGACCGCGGAACGGCGCCGCCGGCTGAGCGAGGATGCTGATCTCTCCCGGCCGCGACGGTCCCCCTGCCAGCTCACGCAGGGTCAGGTGGCCACTCTGCTGGCCCCACGGCGCCGCGTCACTGGTGACGTAGAGATCCTCCGGGATGGGCGCGTCGACTCCTTCGGCCAGGGCTCGGTGGTAGTGCTCGTCGAGTTGCTCCCACCATTCTGAGAGCTCCTTCTCGAGGATCTCCGGCTCGATCTCGATCCATAGCGGGTCGGCGAGAAAATCGGAGAGGGTAGCTGTGGGCGCCGCTTCCTTCCCGGCTTGCCCGCCCTGGTCGTTCTTTCCGGCCCTCTCACGCGCTGGCGGTAGCTCGAGCGTGTCGATCGCCCGCATCGAACGTTGGTCGCGTGGGTTGAACTCGCGTAGCGATTCGATCATGTCTCCGAAGAGCTCCATGCGAACCGGGTTTTCTCGCGTGGGCGGAAAGACATCGATGATGCCGCCGCGAACCGCGAATTCACCGAGAGACTCGACCAGCGAGTGGCGTGTATAGCCTGTCGCGAGGAGCTTCTCCGTGAGACTTTCCACGGAAATTTCCTCACCCGGTTCGATCCGCAGTGAGGACCGTTCAAAGTTGGCCGGCGTCTGCAGCTTCTCCAGCCAGGATAGCGCCGGTCCGAGGAGAGCGCCGACACGCCTGGCGACGCAACGATCCAACGTCTGCAGTCGCTCCCTGACAACATCAGGGTGCGGCGTCAAGCTACCGTACGGGTCGACTCCGAGATGTGGGAAGGAGACCACCTGTTGACCGTCGCCGAGAGCGGCGTGGAACGTGCGCAGGTCGAGCAGCAGGGCTTCGCTTTCGATCTCGTGCGGCAGAGCGACGGCCAGCGGTCGCTCTGATTCGACCTGTAGGTGAGCGAGCACTAGGGCCCGGAAGCTGCCGGAGAGCCCAGCTAGACGGGCGGATTGCCGTTCTCGGACCGCCTGCACGGCCGCGGCGACACCGGCATGTTGCGCTGTCAGACGACAGAAAGCTCCGAGCATGG
>CALAKE010000318.1 GCA_937922775.1 uncultured bacterium
TCCAGCCGGTCTCTTGCGGCTCTGGATGTCTCGGTGGTGGACTCAGACAGCGTTTGGTGAGGGGATTGGTGTGCGATCTGGGTCGAGTCAGCACACGCGCGCAACGCAGCGATCCCCTGAGCGCGAACGTCCGGGGTTTTCGGTGTGTTCCTAGATTCTGTCGATCGTCTTTGGCTCGGTGATGAACGAAACGATCCGCATCTCCTCGCCACATCGAGGCCACGCGAGCGGGTCAACTTCGAAGATGCGTCTCAGCAACTCGCCCCAGCGTCGTTTGGCCTCGCGCACGGCCTCTGGTTCGGCCGTGTTCAAAGCAACTCCATCGGCGACACCGGAATTTGCTGTCTTCGATTCACGAGGGCGTTACAGGGCACCCACCCCGGCCAGTCAACCATTGCACGGTCCGAACTGTCGAACATTAAAGACCCAAGTCGACAAAACGGGAGACCATTGAATGTGCTGGATTCGTAACTTGAAAGACGCAGCTCGCGCACTGGGCCGCGCCAGAATGTTTTCGACAGTGGCGGTACTCACTCTTGCGGTCGGGATCGGAGCAGCCGCTGCCGTGGCCAACCTGGCTCGGGGCGTTCTCATCGCGCCCCTGCCGTACCCGGACCAAGAACGCCTGACGTTGATCTGGTCTACTGACGTAGAGCGAGACGTTCAGCGCTGGCAGGTAACGGTCGCGGATTTCCTCGACTGGCGCGAGCAGGCCAGAACGTTCTCGGCGATGGCTCCCTACCAGCAGACAGACTACAACTTCTCTGGCGGGGATTCGCCTGAGCGAGTATCGGGCTACAGGGTTGGTGTAGACATCTTCGCGGTTCTGGGCATCCAGCCGGTGTTGGGGCGAGCCTTCGCGGCGGGAGACAAATCGCCCACCTCCGAACGAGTCGTGATCCTCGGCCACGGTTTCTGGCGGAATCGTCTGGGTTCCGATCCAGAATCGCTCGGAAAGACAATCCGCCTCGATGACGTCCCACACGTCGTTATCGGAGTGCTACCGCCAGGGATCGCGTTCCCCGAGAGAGATGTCGACGTCTGGGTCCCGCTTCGATTTGACGCTTCACGCGCCAGTCGCGTGAGTCGTTCGATGACCGTGGTGGCACGAGTGGCGCGACCCTACACGTTGCAGCAGGCACAGACTGAAATGGATATTCTGGCCCGCGCCCTCGAGGAGCAATATCCCGCATCGAATTCCGGGACGGGAGTCTGGGTAGCCCCGCTGAGGAGTGAATTGGTGCGGGAGTCCGACCAGCGCGTTTTGACCCTCGTCGGGGCGGTGACCCTGTTGCTGTTGGTCACCTGCGCGAACCTGATGGGCCTCCTCCTCATACGATGGACCGATCGAAGGGCCGATCTCGCGATTCGTACGGCACTCGGCGCATCCAGGCTCCGCCAGCTGAAGACGCTGTTGACCGAAAGTCTCCTGCTGGGGTTGTCGGGAGGCGCGGGAGGCTTGTTGATCGCCGCCAGCCTCACGAAGGTTACCGTCCGATTCATCCCTTCAACCCTGTCGACTGCCGGCGTGACGGGCTTCAGCGCGTCGCTCGTCGGAATGACCTTGGCTGTGAGCGTGGTTGCTGCCGCACTCTTCGGGGTCGCGCCGGCCTTGGGATTCTCGAGAACGGCGCCGGCTGAGCTGCTCCGCCGTCGGAGAAGCGGTCCCTCCATCGGCACGCGCAGGGTTCAGGGTGCCCTGGTAGTGAGCGAGGTGGCAGTAGCCCTTGCCCTGATGGTAGCCTCCGGCCTTCTCCTCAGAAGCATCGAGAAGCTCTCGGGTGAGCAACTCGGATTCACGCCGAACCAAACGCTGGTGGCTACACTGGACCTACCGGCGAGCAGATATTCGGAAGCCGGAGCGCCCACGCGCTTCTTTGAGGGCGTGCTCGATAGAGTACACTCCATGCCCAACGTAGTCGCAGCTGGTTTCGCCAGCTACGCTCCCATGGCTGGCTCCGGAGGAATGATCTATTACGAGCCGCCGGGATCGAGTGGCCGATCCGGTCCTCCAGATCTGGTGTATGTCCGAATGGTGACGACACGGTACCTTGAAGCATTGGGCACCACATTGTCGAACGGCCGACAGTTCGATTACACGGACCGCAGCGGGACTCCGACGGTCGCGATCGTCAATGAGGCCTTCGTGTCGCGCTACCTCTCGGGCGTTCCTTCGGTGTTGGGCTCTGAACTCCCCCTGGGAGCGCTCGATGTCAACGCCCAGGTAGTTGGGGTCCTGAACGATGTGCGCTACGTGGGTCTCGACACGGACGCACGCCCGGAGATCTATCTTCACGAAGCCCAATTCCCCTCCTACAGCTTTTTCACGCCACGCGACCTAGTAGTGCGATCCGCGCAGGACCCGTTGGGACTCGTCGGTTCAATTCGGAGCAGCGTCGTTGCGGAAGACCCGGCTCTGCCGCTGTTCGACGTGCGCACCATGCATGCCGTGATAGGTGCCGGTCTCGACGGCCCGAGATTCCAGCTGCGGTTGTTTGCCGGTTTCGCTATTGTGGCTCTCTTTCTCTCGAGCCTCGGTATCTTCGCGGTCG
>CALAKE010000319.1 GCA_937922775.1 uncultured bacterium
GCGATCCACTGGCCGTCGGGCGAGGGATAGCCGGTGAAGCGAAGGATCGTGCCGTTGTCGGTTAGCGTGTCGCCGCTGCCGACGCCATTCGCCGGCATCGTCACGAACTCGAGCTCGCCGGTGGCGTCGGTGAGGGCCAGCAGGTTCTCCCCGTCTGGCATGAAGACCACGTCGCGATAGCGAACTCCGGGGGCCCGAGAGGCGCGAACCAGGCGACCTGATCCGGCCGGCGCTACGAAGACACGTCCGCGTGCGGTCAGCACAACGCTTTCGCCATCGGGATGGAGATGCACCGAGGTGAGATACTGCATCGGGTTCTGTACCCATCGTTCGCGGAGCTGGTCGAAGTCGGATGCCAGGGAGATCGGTACGAGCGCTGTCTGTCCACTCGCGATGTCGTACAGCCACAGATCGGCCGCGAGCTCGTAGACGATGCGGCCTTCCTGCATCGCAGGGTTCTTGATATCCCAGCCGCTGTGCTCCGTGTGTTGTTGGACGTCCCCACCGTCCTCGTTCATCGACCAGATATTCATGGTGCCGTCGCGGTCGGTAACGAAATAGACGCGCCCGCCCCACCACATGGGGGAGTGGCTCTCGCCGACGTAGTCGGGCGTCAGGTTCACCGCCTCCGCAGCGCCCTCGACGAACTTCCAGATCCGGCGCGCCGTGCCTCCCGTGTAGCGCCTGGTCACGTTGTTGTGGAATGCCGGCCTGACGAAGAAGAGCTTGGTGCCCGTGTCGTCGTAGGCCCCTTCCGTAGCGGTCTCCAAGGGGATACGGGTGAGAGTTCCATCAGCCACATCGAGCGCCAGGAGTTGGGGCAGCGGCAGTGTCGCGTAGTGCGTCGTCGTGTAAACGAGATCGCCGCCAGGAGTCCAGGTCGTGGCGACCGAGTTGTCCGCCTCATAGGTGAGACGGGTCGGCAGGCCACCTGTCATCGGCATCGTGTAGAGCTCCGCCGGACCTTCGTAGCGGGCGGTGAAGGCCAGTGTTCCGCCGTCCGGGGAGATCACCGGATCCGTTTCTTCGGCGGGATGCGTCGTGAGTCGCTGGGCAACTCCCCCTTGCGCGAATACCCTCCAGAGGTCACCCTCGGCGGCGAAGACGATCGTGTCGCCATGCAGCGCGGGAAAACGGTAGAAGCCGAGTGTTCCAGGCGGCTGCGACGCTTGGGTGACAGCCTGCGATTCCGGACTCGCGGGCGCGGGAGAAGCGGCCTGAAGCTGTGCCCCGGCGGGCACGACAAGCAGTGCCAGGACAACAGAGATGACGAGACGGCGCATGGTGGTAATCCCTCCTGTTGGTAGGAAACCTCTGATGCTGAAGCACTCACTCGAGGGCGGCTCAAGCCTAAACCGACATCGCAATCGGGACAACGAGATGGGCAGGCAGCCGGGGGGCGTTCTGATCGGGGGGGCACCATGATGTCCCGACGAGATCCAGGCTCCGGCGACCGTTCCTCTCACCTTCTCCGCACGCTGGCAAATGAGAGGGTCCTTCTCACAGAAGGGTCGATGTATGAGCGATTGCGGCGCCTTCAGGGAGCTCGCTTCGATGATTCCTTGGCACAGGCCGCCATGGTCTTCCATTCACCATCTCGGCAGGATCTCGAGCAGGCGCACCGAGAGTACCTCGAAATCAGTCGTACCTATGGCTTACCGATGGTGGCTCTCTCCGACACATGGCGGGCGAATCGAGAGCGCATCGAGCAGTCGCCCTTCGCTGGCGAGGATGTCAACGGTGCCTGCGTCAGCATGCTGTGCGAACTGCGGGACGAGTACGCATCGACGGAGGTGCCCGTTTTCGTCGGCGGCAATCTCGGCCCCAGGGGCGACGCCTATACTCCCGCCGAAGCCCCGCCGACCGAGGAGGCCGAGAGGTTTCATTCCTACCAGGTGGAGAAGCTCGCAGAGGCGGATGTCGACTTCCTCAAAGCTTCGACCTTACCGTCGGTTGCCGAGGCCATCGGTCTTGCGCGAGCTATGTCTCGGCCCTCGATCCCGTACTTTCTCAGCTTCGTGATCCGCCCCGACGGCACCGTTCTCGATGGCACGCTGCTGGACCAGGCCTTCGATCGCATTGACCAAGTCGTTGCTACCCCTCCTACCGGGTACTACGTCAATTGCGTTCATCCCTCGGTCTTGCTCACCGCCCTCGAATCGCTGCGGATGGATCCGGAGCGGTCCCACACTCTGGATCGTCTGGTGGGCTTTCACGCCAACACGTCCGCGAGGAGCCCCGAGGAGCTCGATGCTCTGGCGGAGATCGAAACAGAAGAGCCGCGAATTTTCGCCGCTATGATGAGGGAGATTCATGAGCGCCACGGTCTGAAGATCCTCGGAGGCTGCTGCGGCAGCGGGCCCGAGCACATTGAACATCTGGCGAGAGAGCTTCGGGAGAGCGTCAATACGTCATGAGAGGCAGGTGACAAGATGGCAGATTCATCGAGATTCAACCGCCGTCATTTTCTGGAGCTTTCGGGTGCCGCAGCCCTCGGATGGGCATATGGCTGCTCACCCGCACCGAATCAGGTACCCGAGTCATCCGGCCTGGATGAGTTCATCCGCACTCGTCTCGAAAGAGATCATGCCCCCGGCTTTGCGGCGTGCGTCGTCGAGGGGGATCGACTCGTGTGGTCGGGGGGATATGGGCTCGCGAACATCGAATCCGGCACCCTGATGACTGCGGAGACGTTGCAGAATATCGGCTCGATCTCGAAGACGGTGACCGCAACCGCTGTCATGCAGCTATGGGAGGCAGGTAGCTTCCAGCTCGACGACGACGTGAATGACTATCTGCCCTTTGCGGTGAGGAACCCGAGCTTTGCGGAGACCCCCATCTCTTTCCGACAGCTCTTGACTCACCGCTCCTCAATCAAAGACGGGCCGGCCTATGGCGCCAGCTACGCGTGCGGAGACCCGGCTGTCTCTCTGGAGGACTGGATCCGCGGCTACTTCGTGCCCGAAGGCCCTTACTACAGCGCCGATGAGAATTTCCACGCGTGGGCGCCGGGCACGGTTGATCCACCGCCCCGCCCGCGCGCGTATTCCAACGTCGGCTACGGGTTACTCGGCTATCTCGTCGAGGTCATCTCGGGCACCCTCTTCTCCGACCATTGCCGCGACAGGATCTTCCAGCCTCTGGGAATGAACGAAACTGGCTGGTACCTAGCCGACCTGGACACTTCGAGGCACGCCGTACCCTATTCCTCTGTCCCCGAGGATTTCGAGATCCCCGAGGACACGGAATTCAACTCGATGCTGCCAGCAGCCGGCCTGACTCCGGCAGACCTGCAACCGGGAGGCCATGCTCCCCATTGCCTATACAGCTTCTTCAACTATCCCGATGGATTGGTGCGCACAAGCGTCTCAGAGCTTTCTCGATTCCTTCGCGCCTACATTCTCGGTGGAAGCTTCGAGAGTACGCGCATCCTACGGCAGGAGACGGTCGCCATGATGCTCTCGAACGAGCACTTCGGACGAGCTTTGTGCTGGTCCCCGCGCGAGCGGAACAACGGCGACGTTCTCTGGGGGCACGGTGGCGGCGATCCGGGCATCTCGACCTATATGGGATTTCACGCCGATACCGGCGTCGGGGTCATCGTCTTCTACAACTTCGGATCACCGGGCGAGGGCGGTGACGAGATCTTCGAGCGCCTGTTCCAGGAGGTCGCCTAGGGCAACATCGCCCAGATCAGCGAAGGGAGGACGATAGTGAGCATCACCTACTCGAGAACCTATGCTGATGAGGCGGGCGAATCTCACATCGAGGAGCTCGATGTTGCGGTCGTGCCCACGGATTTCGCTCCTCCCGCGCCGCCACTCAATCTGTCATCGTTCGTATCCGTCTCACGCTTCGGCTATTTGAGTGCTCCGGCCGGTTGGTGCGGTGATTGGCACCCTGCGCCCTGCCGCCAGTATCTGGTCTACCTCGCCGGAGTTATCGAGGGAGAGACGAGTGACGGCACCGTCAGGAGATTCGGCCCCGGAAGCGTCACGCTGGTGGAGGATACGACCGGCAAGGGCCACCGCAGCCGTGTGGTTGGTGACGAGGATGTTGTGGCGGTGATCGTTCAGCTCGATTGAGGAGGGAAATGTGCGATACGAAGGAGTGTTCACAAGAGATCGGGTGAATTGGCTTCCCCTATATTGCCTGGTCTTGCTGATTTTTCTCTCCGCATGCCAGAATCGTGATCTCCCCCCTAGAGACTCAGTCGATCTGCGCTCCTACCGACTTGGCGGAATCGGCGCCTTCTCTGAGATGGTCGGCGCGGGAGTGAAGAAGCTGGCGCTCAGCGCCGCAATGCCCGAGGCCGAGATGGACGCGCTGGTCGAGGAGGCGAGGGCCATCGCGAAGCGCAATGGCGCCGAGGTCTACCTCGAGGCGGATTTCCTCGTGACCGATCTCTTTCCCGCGGAGATCACGGAGGGATTGCAGGTCCTGCTCATCTACAAGGGTGAGACCAGGCAGGATTACATGAACCTGAAGGAGAGGAAGCGGTTGCTGGTGGAGGAAGGCAACTACCTGGGCCCAGCTCGTGCCGAAATCGCCCGCGAGATGGGCCGGCTGCTCAGTTATCCTGAGGAGAAGATCACGTCGCTGTTGATGAGCCAACAAGGTGAGAGTAGCTGATGCAAGTGGACGTGTTGTGTGTCGGCCAGGCTTCGCACGATCTCGTCTTCCTCGTGCCCGACAAGCCGCGGACCAACCAGAAGACGCGCGCCCATGGTTTTCTACAGTGTGGAGGGGGCCCTGCGGCCAACGCCGCCGTCGCAGTCGCGCGCCTCGGCGGCAGTGCCGCTTTCGCGGGCTACCTCGGCGAGGATCGTAATGGAGACAAGCACCTTCTCGAGCTCGCCAGGGATGGCGTTGTGACGGACTTGGTGGTGCGCGGCACCTCACGTACGCCGCTTTCTGTGGTGCTCGTGAACCCTGACGGGCGGCGCTTGCTGGTCAACTACCGGGAGGATACCGAGCCCCTACCTGTGGGGAGTGTCGATTTCTCCCGAATCTCATCGCGCGTTGTCCTTTTCGACGGCCACGAACCCGAGATCTCTCCAGCGCTCGCCGCTGAGGCCAGGCGAGACGGTGCGGCGATCATTCTTGACGCGGGCTCGTTGCATCGCGGAACGGAAGCGCTCCTCGACCATGTCGAGTACCTCGTGTGTTCAGAAGATTTCGCCGCGCAGCTCTCGGGCAAAGACAGCCATGACGAAGCTCTCGGAGACCTCTATCGGCACGCTCCAAATGTCGTAATCACTCTCGGCGAGAAAGGACTGGTCTGGATGACGCGGCATGGCAGCGGACGCTTGCCTGCCTTTCCCGTGGCCGCCTTCGACACAACGGGCGCTGGTGATGCCTTTCACGGAGCTTTCGCCGTGTGCATCGCACGGCAGGTCGCCTGGGACGAGACCCTGCGCACTGCCAGCGCCGTGGCGGCACTCTCCTGCACCAGGATGGGCGCCCGACCGGGGATTCCCAGGAGTGCTGAGGTGATTGACTTTCTCGCCGAGCAAGATGCGAGTGACTAGGCGGGGCGGGATCCACCTTCGATCGTCGCCTCATGAGCCCGGCGGCCGCGCCCAGGCGGCCGCGTAGAGCCGTACTTCCCGAGCGCCGGCCTTCTTCAGGGCCACAGCGGCAGCTGCCGCTGTGGCACCCGTCGTGACAACGTCATCGACAAGTAGAACCCGTGCCCCTTGCACTCTCGCAACAGCCCGCTTCTTCACGGCAAAGGCGCCGCTGACGTTCGCCATGCGGAACCGACGCCCGAGGCCTACCTGTGGCCGGGTTGCCCGTACTCTGGCCAGAACGGGGCGTGCTCTTCCCCAAACGCCATGCTTGACCATGCCGCGCGCCAGCGTCATCGCCTGGTTGTGACCTCGTGACCAGCGGCGTCGCCAGTGCAGCGGCATGGGAACGATCAGCTCTGAGCGCTGCAACCACAACCGGGCCTCGGGTGCGATCGCCATGCGGGCCCCGATTGCCCCTCCTGCTCGCAGCAGTCCTTTGTACTTGAGGCTGACGATCAGGTCTTTCGCCGGCCCCTCGAAACGGCTCAGCGCATGCCCTCCATCGAGCGGCCTCGGTACCGCAACCACCTGATCACAATGAGGGAAGCTGTCGGAGCATTCGCCGCAGAGGAGCGGTGCCCACCGGCCCTCGTCGGCAATGCGGTTGCAGGAGTGACAGTAGGCCGGGAATACGACATTCCCGAAATCACCGACTGCGGTTCGTACAGCCCGTATCAGCTCCATGCCTGGCTGTGACGGTCACCCGTGTCGACTTTGCCCTCAGCCAACCCGCTGCGGTAACCACTCAGCGTCGCACTCGGTCGGCGCGGGGGCATCACCTCGGCGGACAGTTCGCGCACATGGTTCGCAGATGAACCCGCAAGTTCATAGCCTTCGCGCTCAAGCGTCCGCTGCGGCGACGCCCCCGCGCCTCCCTTGGCCTC
>CALAKE010000320.1 GCA_937922775.1 uncultured bacterium
ATCGAAGGGGAGAAACTCGATGAGAAAGACTAAGCGTTCGATGGAAAAGGTCGCTGCTGGCCGGCCTCACGCGTGGGGGCTCGCTCTGCTTGCGCTCCTGGCGATTGCGGGGAGCACGGCGAGCGCCCAGACGGTCGCGTCGAAAGAGCCGCGCGTGCTCGACGCTCGGGCAAGGTGGGAGTTGCTGAACACGATTCGGGCCGACAAGTTCGATCTCATCCTGCCGGGGGCGATGCGTGACAACGACATCGACATGTGGATCCACTCGATCCGCATGGGGAACCCCGACCCGCTCGAGCTCGACCTCGGTGCCGAGTTCGGGACTTTCGTGTTTTTCGATAGCGGAGCCGATCGCATCGAGCGTATCGCGCTGAGCCCGTTCTTCCTCCAGGATCATTCGGTTTACGACATGGTTCGTGACTTCGATGACCTCGAGGCGATCGTCGAGGAGCGTGACCCGCAGCGTATTGCCATCAACAGCTCAGAGTGGATCGGCGTGGCCGACGGCATGTCGCACACCGACTACCTGAAGCTCGTCGAGATTCTCGGGCCTGTCTACTCGGAGCGGCTGGTGTCGGCCGACCAGCTCATCACCGATTTCCGCGTGCGGCGCGTCAACAGTGAGCTTGCCGCGTTCGCGGCCGCTGGCGAGATGACGAGGCGGTTGTTCGAGACCGCTCTCTCGAATGAAGTGATTATGCCCGGTGTCACCACTCCCCTCGACGTCGGTTGGTGGGTGCAGGAGCGGCTTCTCGAGATGGGCGTGCGGCCGTCGTTCGGCATCAGCACGCCGGGAATTATCCGCACCGCCGAGGGCGGCGGCCGGCGCCGCGGCCGCAACGAGGCCATACAACCGGGAGACTTCATCTCCTACGACATGGGCATCCGCTACCTGAACTTCGGCACCGACTTCAAACGTCACGCTTATGTGCTGCGCGAGGGGGAGACAGAGCCACCGGCCGACATCCTGCATGCCTGGGCGCGGGGATACCGCGCCCGCCAGATCATCAAGGAGAACATCAAGGTCGGACGCACCGCCGGTGAGACGCTGGAACATCTGGCTGCGGCGCTCGAGGCAGAAGGTTATGTCTGGACGCCATTTGTGGACGATGAGCGTGACCGCAACATCATCAACGAGCTGGCGGATGATCCTCGCAGTGGCATCTCGATCGATTGCCACACGGTCGGGAATACGGGCAACAGCGAAGTAGCCGTGGGGCCCTCCATGGCCCCGTTCCGTCCCGACCGGGGCCACCTCGTGATACAGCACAACAACCTCTTCGCCTTCGAGTTTGTCGTTCACACGGCCATGGACGATGGCACCCGTATGTCGATCAACTTCGAGGACAACGCCCTCGTGACGATCAACGGGGTCGAATGGCTCTACCCACCGAACTCTCGCATCTTGCTGATTCGCTGAGACCATCGCGGCTCCGACGGCAAACCTCTCCCGGCCGGGCGTGTCTCTGATCGTGGGCGGAGCCGAAATCCCTCAGGGCCCCGAAACCTTTCCTGGGCTCTTCTTAAGACTCATTTGACAGGGGCTCCAGGACCTTTGGATCCTGTTGTCCCATTATCGAAAGTCATACAAAGGCAGCAGGGCAGGGTTGGCGAGAAAGGATACGTGCGATGAGGGGCATGGCTTTGCTGATGGCGGTTTTGCTCGTTCCCACTAGCGCGATGGCGCAAGAGGTTTCCCATTCCTTCGCCGATCTAGTCCGTCGGGGGACGCTCACGGAAGGCGAACAGATTCGCATTACGGTCGACCTCAGCGGAAGCGGTGAATACGAGGAGCTCAAAACGGAAGTCCTCGGTCTCACCGACTCGACGATCAGCATCAGGGTTGATTCGCTTCCGCAGGGACGATTGCAGAATGTCACGCGGAGCGGGGGTGGCTGGCGGGTTGAGGTTCCCGAGGACCAAGTTCAGAGGATTGAGCAGAAGGGCGGGCCGTCCGGGGCTCTTGGTGCTGTAATCGGCGCCGCGGGCGGGGCAACGGCTGGGGTGCTCATTGGCATCGAAGAAGACAAGAACCAGGACTCCGGGGCTTATCACGCGGCCATTGGGGGACTAATCGGAGGGGTCGCAGGAGGTCTTGCCCTAGGGTTCCTCTTCCGCTCGATGGGTAGCGAGGAAGTGCACTACACCAAGTCGGGAACGAGCCAGGGCGCATTCGACGTGTCGCTGTCGCCCATCGTTTCGAAAGACAAAAAGGGAGCCCTGTTCACACTGGTCTGGTAAAAGGAGCGAGCTACCGCCGAAGTGGTCGCCGTAGGCCCTTGACTCTGGGTCCTCGGTCCCTAGATGCTGACTCCCGGATTGTGCCGACCCTTCTCGGGCTAGCCATCTCGAGAAGGACCTGCCGAGCAGACATCAGCTTACCGAGAAGGTGAAACCGGGTGAGCCAAGACAAGCCGGAGATTCCTCCCTCTCAAGGGATCACCGTAGATGCCTCGTCGGTATCTGAGACCTCTCCTCCATTCGGCCGCTACCGCATACTGCGGAAAATCGGGGAGGGGGGCATGGGAGAGGTCTTCGAGGCCGAACAGACCGAGCCCGTGCGCCGGACAGTGGCGCTCAAGGTCATCAAATGGGGCATGGACACCAAGCAGGTCGTGGCCCGATTCAAGGCCGAAGAGCAGGCTCTCGCCCTGATGAGCCACCCACACATAGCCCGAGTATTCGATGCCGGGGCCACGGACCGAGGACGCCCGTATTTCGCCATGGAGTACGTCGCCGGCGTGCCGATCACCCAGTATTGCGACACTCACCGGCTGTGCACTCGCGAGCGGCTGGCGCTGTTCCTGGATGTATGTGAGGGAGTGCATCATGCTCATCAGAAGGGCGTTATTCACCGGGATATCAAGCCGTCGAACGTTCTGGTGACGGTCCAAGATGACGATCCCGTCCCGAAGATCATCGACTTCGGTGTGGCGAAGGCAACCGCCCAGAAGTTGACCGAGCAGACTGTATTCACCGAGTTCGGGCAGCTCATCGGCACACCCGAATACATGAGTCCGGAGCAGGCCGAGATGACCGGCCTCGATGTCGACACGCGCACAGATGTGTACTCATTGGGCGTGCTCTTGTACGAGCTGCTGGTCGGGGTGTTGCCGTTCGATCCAGAAGGGTTCCGCGACTCCGGTTTCGACGAGATTCGGCGTCGGATTCGCGATGACGACCCGCTGAAGCCGAGCACGAGGCTGACGAGCCTAGGTGACAGATCGACCGATCTGGCAGCCAAGCGTCGCACAGAGAGTGCCTTGCTGCGGAGGCAGATGAAGGGTGATCTCGACTGGATCACGATGAAGGCCCTCGAGAAGGATCGGACGCGCCGGTACGATTCCGCCTCCGCGCTCGCCGCGGACATCAACCGGCATCTGCACGATCAGCCCGTCCTGGCCGGGCCACCGAGCACAACGTACCGAATGGGCAAGTTCGTCAGGAGGCACAGGGCCGGCGTCGCTGTGGCCACGATGCTAGGTATCCTGCTGGTGGGTTTCAGCGTAGCGATGGTGTTCCAGTCAGCGCGCGTCGCACGGGAGAGAGACCGGGCCAACCAGGAAGCGGAGGCAGCACGCCAGGTTTCGGACTTCCTGGTCAGCATCTTCGAGGTGTCCGATCCAGGCGAGACACGTGGCAGCACCGTGACCGCGCGAGAGATTCTCGACGAAGGCGCCGAGCGCATCAATGCGGAGTTGTCGGAGCAGCCTCTGACCCAGGCCAAGCTCATGCTCACCATGGGCAACGTGTACACGAAGCTCGGATTGTACGATCGAGCTGCCTCGGTCTTGGAGGATGCGCTTGCGGTCACCGAGAACGTGCACGGGGAGGATCACCTGGAGGTAGGAAACAGTCTCCGAAACCTCGGCATTGTCTACGACTCGCAGGGAAGATACGAGGACGCCGCGAGGTCGTTCGAGCGCTCATTGGCTATCTTCGAGGAAACCCTCGGGCCGGACGATCTGGACGTGGCGAAGGCCCTGAACAGCCTGGCGATCGTGTATTGGAATCAGGGTCGCGCGCCGGAGGCACTCTCGCTGCTCGAGCGCTCGCTGGCGATCAAGGAACGGGCGCTCGGTCCCGCCCATCTGGATCTCGGCACGACTCTGAGCAACCTGGGCACTCTCCATTACACAGAGGGCAACTTCGGCGAGGCGGTTCCCCACCTGCGCCGAGCCTTGGCCATCGCGGAACAGAATCTCGACCCGGATCACCCCGAGCTCGCCGGCTACCTGAACAACCTGGCTTCACTCCTCCAGGAACAGGGCAAGTACGACGAGGCGGAACCTCTCCTCCGACGCACGCTGGTGATTTGGGAAAGCGCATATGGGCCCGAGCACCCCGACGTAGGC
>CALAKE010000321.1 GCA_937922775.1 uncultured bacterium
CATTTACGTGCAATTGGCGGCCTGGGCGGTTGTCACCCTACTCGGGACCTGGTCGGCTGACCTGACCGCGCGTGTCCTGGACAAAGAGGATCCTTCCTTCGTGGTCGTCGATGAGTTGGCGGCGATGTGGCTTGCTGCCGCAGGGCTACAGACGGGTTGGGCGTTGTTCCTCGCCTTTCTGTACTTCCGAATATTCGACATCATCAAACCATTTCCGGCCAGGCAGGCAGAAAACCTCCATGGTGGCATTGGCATCATGGCTGATGACGTGATCGCCGCCCTTTATACGCAGGCTGCGGTGTGGCTGACGATGCTCGTCTGGCCCTGAGTAGCCGGATAGGTGACGAGCCATGCAGGAGACTGGAGAGCCAGGCGCTAGCGGGGGGCAGGGTCCCGACTCGCGGGATCTTCACCTCGTAGGCGCCGGGCATCGGATCGCCTCGACGGTCGGTGAGCTCTTGCGGCAAAGGCAAGAAAGCCTGGCCTTGGCTGAGAGTTGCACCGGCGGTCTCATCGCTGCGACGCTGACGACGGTCGCGGGCTCGTCGGACTACCTGTGGGGGAGTGCAGTGGTCTATAGCGCGGCGGCCAAGCAGGTGATGCTCGGGATCGACGACCCGTTTCTCGATGAGCACGGCACGGTGTCAAGAGAAACCACCGCGGCGCTGGCTGCGGAGGTGAAGCGGCTCTCGGGCGCGACACACGGCCTCGCCGTCACGGGCTGGGCCGGCCCCAGCGGAGGCAGCGACGCTGACCCTGTGGGTACGGTGTACGTGGCGCTTGCTTCGCCGGATGGAAGTGAGACTCGGCGCTTCAGCTTCGCGGGCGAACGCGAGGAGATACGCGAGCTGGCGCTCGTGAGCGCACTCGGGTGGTTACAGGACCAGATGTCGGAGCGGAATCGCGCAGAAGACAGAGCTTCTGACTAGTCACATACCGAACCGGGCAGCAGTCGGAGGGATTCGCGGCATGGCGCTTCCATTAGCCTCGAGCCAGAGCACGGCACTCGTCCTCGGGGTTTCTATCGGTTTTCTGTTGGGCAGCATCCCCTTCGGCTTCATTCTGGTGAAGTGGCGCACGGGAGATGATGTACGCGGTTTCGGTAGCGGCAATACGGGAGCCACGAATGTTGGCCGAGTCCTGGGCCGAAGAGCCGGATTGGCCGTCCTTCTTGCTGATGCACTCAAAGGATTGACAGCTGTCCTCATCGCCTCATGGATCGGTCCGTCGGCCGCGGCCGCGGCCGCCTTCGGCGCTGTCGCCGGGCACTGTTTCTCCCCGTGGCTGCGTGGCAGGGGAGGCAAAGGTGTCGCCACCATGTTCGGTGGGTTCGTGATTCTGGCGCCGGTCTGTGCTGCCGTTGCGGCGATGGCGCTGGCTACGGTCGTGGCATTGACTCGCACGATGTCGGCCGGCTCGCTGGCCGCGGCGGTCGCGCTCGTCGTTGCCAGCTGGGGGCTCGCCATGCCCAGCGGGACAATGCTCGCGGCGCTGTTGAGCAGCTTGCTCGTTATCTGGCGACATCGCGGAAACATCCAGCGCCTGCTACGAGGCGAGGAGAACCGCCTCGGGAAAGGGCGGTCATGATGCCCTCTACGGTGGGCAGCACACACCCGAGCGGTGGCGCCGGTGGGGTCTGGCGTGTGGCGGTGATGGGCGCGGGGTCCTGGGGCACTGCTTTGGCATTGCATGCTCAGCGGTCAGGACACGAGGTGACCTTGTGGACTCGGCGTGAGCAACTCGCCGGGCAGATCAAGCGGGCGGGTGAGAATGCTGACTACCTGCCGGGCCATGGCTTGCCGGCCGGGATGAGAGTCACGGCGGATCCATGCGTTGCCTTGGCAGGCGCAGACTGCGTGGTCAGTGTCGTTCCATCCCGCTATCTGCGTGAGGTTTGGCAGCGCCTGCGATCGCACTTCCCTGTGGGCGCCCACCTGGTTTCAGCGACCAAAGGTATCGAGTGCGACACGGGCCTGCGGATGAGCCAGGTACTCCGGGATCTCGTCGGTAGCAATGCCGCCTCGGTCTCAGCGTTGTCGGGGCCATCATTCGCCCTCGAATTGGCCGAAATGCGCCCGACGGCCGTAGCCTTGGGCTGTGAAGATCTGGACTCATCCGTGTCGGTGCAGAGGCGATGGAGCCACGGCGCACTCCGCGTCTACGGCAACGAGGACATCGTCGGAGTCGAGCTCGGTGGGGCCGTCAAGAACATCATCGCCCTGGCAGCCGGCATCGTCGACGGACTCGCTCTCGGCACGAACACTCGAGCGGCCCTGATCACACGCGGATTGAAAGAGATGGCGAGGTTGTCCGAGGCTCGGGGGGCCCAGAGCGGGACTCTCATGGGGTTGGCAGGCCTGGGAGATCTCGTTTTAACCTGCACGGGACCATTGAGCCGCAACCGCCGGGTAGGCCTGATGTTGGCCGAGGGGAAAGGGCTCGAGGAGATCGAGGCAGAGATGAAGATGGTTGCGGAAGGTGTCGAGACCGTTCGGGCAGCGCGGCGGCTTGCGGCGGAATCCGGGCTCGAAATGCCGATCACCACACAGGTGTATGCGGTACTCTACGAGGGGAAGGATCCGCGCTCTGCTATCGACGAGCTGATGGCCCGGGCGTTGGTGCAAGAGTGACCGATATGCTGTTTTCTCATGCTAGGATGGGCGCCATGCCATTGACGAAGCGGTTCTATCTCGTGGTCAGCCTTCTGGCTGTGGCTACGCTCTGGCCGTGGCTGGCCGGGGCCACGCCTGCAATGCCCTTCGAGGCGGGGCAAGATCCTGCCCAATCGGACGATCCAATACTGCTGCAGCGTCTGGGGGTTCTGTACCTGCAGGAAAACCAGCCCCGTGAGGCGATCAGGGCATTGGAGCAGGCATCGGCCTTGATGCCCGAGAATGGCGAAACCCATATGTGGCTGGGCTTTGCCTACTTCCTCAATCAGCAGTTCGATGAGGCAGAAGAGTCGTATGTACGAGCCCTGCTCCACAATCCCGATCAGACCGATGCGCACAACCTTCTGGGATTGCTGCATGCAGAGCAGGGGAATTCGCAAAAGGCCCTCAACGAATTCCAGATCGCACTGGCGGATCCGGCGTATCCACCGGTCTCGCGAATGCGTGTTCACTACAACATCGGCAAGCTCTACTTCGAGATGGATGAGCCCGATCTGGCGCTTACATCCTTGCAGCAGGCGGTGGAGCTGGCACGCAACCCGGCGGATCCGACGTACGGGCTGGTGTATCTGATGTTGGGCAAGGTGCTCCGGCAGCTCGGACGCAACGAGGAGGCGGTCGTCGCGCTGGAACGAGTCCTCGAGGGATCCGATCAGAATGCCGAGGCGCACTTGGAGCTGGGCCTGGCCTATCGAGACCAGAGCGACTTTTTCAAGGCGAGAGAGCACCTGTCGCAAGTGGTCCAGTTGGCGCCCGGTAGCCCCTTCAGCGAGAGAGCTCGTGCGGCTCTGGCTCAGATACCCGGATAAGTGGCCGTGGGTATACTGAGTCGTTCCCTCGGTCGCACGCGGGAGCGATTAAAGGGCGCACTGCAGAAGCTCCTCCCTTCCGAGAAGGTCGATGCCGAGACCCTCGAGAGCCTGGAGGAAGCACTGATCTCGGCGGACGTCGGCCCCACCACTGCGGCTGAGCTCGTTGAGGAGTTGCAGGCAGCGGCCCCAACGGGTGAGGAGTCCCGGCGCTTGCTGCGCGAGAGCATGGTGCGAATCCTCGCGTCGCCGGGAAATGGAGATCGTGCGGAGCCCGCGCCGGGACGGGAAACCCCGTGGGTGGCTTTGCTGGTTGGCGTGAATGGCTCGGGCAAGACGACAACGACCGCAAAGCTGGCCGCGCGGTACCAAGACCACGGGTGCAGCATCCTCCTTGGTGCTGCGGACACTTTTCGCGCCGCCGCGGTGGAACAACTTTGTGTCTGGGGGGAGCGGCTGGAGGTTCCCGTCGTGGCGCACCAGTCCGGTGGGGATCCCGCTGCGGTCGTCTACGATGCCTGCGCTGCGGGTTCAGCGAGAGACGCGGACGTTGTCCTCATCGATACAGCGGGGCGACTGCATACCAAGGACAACCTGATGGCCGAGTTGGCGAAAATGCATCGGTCGGCAGGGAAAGTCATCGACGGCGCGCCCGATGAAGTCTGGTTGGTGCTGGACGCGACCACGGGACAGAACGGACTCCGGCAGGCCGAGGACTTCCTGGCTCACGCGGGTGTCACGGGTCTCATCCTCGCCAAACTAGACGGTAGCGCCCGAGGGGGCGTGGCATTGAGCATTGCACATCGGCTCGGCCTGCCGATTCGCTATGTCGGTACGGGGGAGGGGACTGGCGACCTGGAGCCTTTCGACCCGGAGGCCTTCGTCGACGGTTTGCTTGGCGAGGCATCGTGATGAACGGCCCCGAGCAGACCGCACGACCCGTTGATGACCGGCGTGCGGAAGACCGTGAGTACTTGAGGCGCTGCCTCCGCCTGGCGGCGAGGGCACGCGGCTCAACCAGCCCGAATCCCATGGTCGGGGCTCTCTTGGTGCGGGAAGGCCAGATCGTCGCCGAGGCCTACCATCATAAGGCGGGTACATCTCATGCGGAGCATTTGGCTCTCGCGGCGGCACAGGATGCTGCCCGTGGCGCGACTCTCTACATCAACATGGAACCCTGCTGTCATCACGGCCACACTCCGCCGTGTATCGAGGGGATCTTGGCGGCCGGTGTGCGCCGAGTCGTGGCGTCCATGGCAGATCCAGACCCACGGGTGAACGGCAAGGGTTTCGCGGCCCTGCGCGCCAGTGGGGTCGAAATCGAGGTAGGCGAGCTCGCGGAGGAGGCAGCTCGACTCAACGAGGCGTACGTGACGTTCAAACAGGAAGGCCGACCGTTCGTTCTTGCCAAGGCGGCGCTCTCATTGGATGGACGCCTGGCGACGCGGCAACGGCAATCGCAGTGGATCACTGGGGAGGTCGCGCGACAACGCGCTCATCGCCTTCGAGGTGTCTCGGACGCGGTCATTGTGGGCGTGGGTACGGTTCTTTCGGATGATCCCCGTTTGACGACGCGGCACGGTCGCCCGCGAGGCCCTCGGTTTCGTGTGGTCTTGGATTCTCACCTGCGAACCCCCGCTGACTGCAAAATGTTGAACACCCCTGGCGGCCAAGTGTTGATCTTCACTACCGCAGCGGCGCCGGCGGAGCGTCGGGAACAGCTCGAGGCAGCAGGGGCCGAGGTTCTGGTAGTGGAGGCGGATGCTCGGGGGTGTGTGGCCTGGGAGCCTGTTCTTTCCGACCTCGCCCGGCGGGGCTCGATGGCGGCGTTGCTCGAAGGTGGAAGCGATGTGCTCACCAGTGCCTTCGAGGCTGATATAATAGACAAGGTATTTCTGATCTATGCCCCCCTTCTGATTGGCGGATCGGCGGCCTTGCCGCTATGGGGTGGTGACGGAATCGATAGCCTTGATGCAGCGCCTCGCCTTCGCCATATCCGACGCTCACGGCTCGGGGAGGATTGGGCGGTCGAAGGCTACATTCACCCTCCTCAGCTGACTGAGTAGTCGAGCGCTGGGGCGCCCTGCCCAATCGAACTGATAACTCGTTGCAGAAGTTGGAGTTTCCATGTTTACCGGCCTCGTAGAAGAAATAGGCACCATCACACGGATTGAGACCATCCCCAGTGGCTCGAAGCTGACCATCCGCGCCAACGCGGTGATCGAGGGACTGCGACCCGGCAGCAGTGTCGCCATCGACGGGGTCTGCATGACAGCCATCGAGATCCACGGAAATGAATTCGTCATTGAGGTATCACCGGAGACGATCGTGCGGTCGAACTTTTCCCTTTTCCAGATCGGCACCGAGGTGAACTTGGAACGGCCACTGTCGGCCAATGGCCGCCTCGGCGGACATTTCGTCCAGGGCCATGTCGATGCCACAACGCGACAAACCGGACAGATCGAAGAGGGTGAGTTCGCTCGCATCAGCTACGCCGTTCCTAGCGGGCTGGCCCACTTCCTTGTCGAAAAAGGGTCGATTGCGATCAACGGCGTGTCCCTGACGGTGGCCTCTCTCGGATCCGATACCTTCGACGTGCAGCTCATTCCTCACACACTCGAGGTCACGAACCTGGCCTCTGACAATCGGGCCGAGACCCTCAACCTGGAAGTCGATGTTCTCGGCAAGTATGTCGCCCGTTTTCTCAATGCCCGGCTCGGGATCGAAGATCCCGTGGTTGAGGCGAGCTTCGGATCGCCGGGAGAGATCATTACGCCGGGGTCACTGATTAAACCGGCAGGAGGCGACCGATGAGCTTTGCGACGATCGAAGACGCTATCGAGGATATCCGTGCGGGCCGCATGGTCATCGTTGTCGATGATCCCGACCGTGAAAACGAGGGTGATCTCACTATCGCCGCGGAGATGGTTACCCCCGAGATCATCAACTTCATGGCAAAGCATGGCCGTGGACTCATCTGCTTGCCGATGACGGCCGAGCGTCTCGAGGAGCTCGAGATTCCGTTGATGGTCAGCGAGAATTCGTCCAAGTTCAATACTGCATTCTGTGTTTCGATTGAGGCCCGAGAGAATGTTTCGACGGGCATTTCTGCGGCCGATCGGTCGGTAACGGTCCAGGCTACGATCGACCCTGGGACCGTTCCAGCGGATCTTGTCAGGCCGGGTCACATGTTCCCACTGCGAGCGGTAGACGGGGGAGTACTCCGTCGCTCAGGCCAGACGGAGGCCGCTGTGGATCTCGCGCGCATCGCTGGCCTGTACCCGGCTGGGGTGATCTGCGAGATCATGAACGAGGACGGCACCATGGCTCGCGTGCCGCAGCTCGAGAAATTTGCGGCAGTCCATGATCTGAAAATCGTCAATATCGCCGACCTGATCGCCTATCGACTCAAGACGGAGAGGTTCATCAAGCGTGTGGCGACACCGAAGCTGCCCACCAAGTACGGAGACTTCACTCTATACGGTTACCAGAACGAGCTGGACGACAAAGTTCACCTGGCCCTGGTCATGGGCGACCTGGGCACAGAGGAACCGGTCCTCACACGTGTGCACTCGGAGTGCTTGACGGGTGACGTGCTCTTCTCCGCGCGCTGTGACTGTGGCGATCAACTCGAATTTGCGATGCGACAGATTGCCGAGGAAGGCCGCGGAGTCATCGTTTATCTGAGGCAAGAGGGGCGTGGGATCGGTCTGGTCAACAAGTTGCGTGCATACGAGCTGCAGGACGATGGGGCGGACACCGTGGAAGCGAATGAGTCCCTGGGTTTCGCCGCCGACCAACGTGACTATGGAATCGGGGCTCAAATCCTCAACGACCTCGGCGTATCCAAGCTCCGTATCATGACCAACAATCCGCGCAAGTTCGTCGGATTGTCAGGTTACGGCCTTGAAATCGTCGAGCGGGTGCCCATCGAAGTTCCTCCAACCGGCACGACCCGCCGATACCTCGAAACGAAGAAGACGAAACTGGGGCACGACCTCAAGTCGGTTTAGCCTGCCTGCCTCAAGGCCGCCATCTCCCGAACCACAATCGACAGATGTTCGAGCAAATCACCGAAAGACTCCAGCGTACGCTCCGTTCCCTGCGGGGGACCGTGCAGGTCGACGAGAAGGCTCTCGCGCCGGCGCTGAAGGACCTGCGCATGGCGTTGCTCGAGGCGGATGTCAACTACGGCGTGGTCAAGGACTTCTTGTCACGGGTGCGCGAGAAGGCTCTCGGCGAGCAGGTCATGGCCTCGTTGACTCCTGGCCAGCAGGTCATCAAAGTGGTCAACGAGGAGATGACAGAGCTGCTGGGCGGCACTCAGGTGCCGTTGGACCTCGTTGGCCCCTCCCCGCACGTCGTCCTGCTCGTCGGTCTGCAGGGGGCAGGCAAGACGACCACAGCCGCCAAGCTGGGGCACTTCCTGAGACGCAAGG
>CALAKE010000322.1 GCA_937922775.1 uncultured bacterium
TCTTCATCGAGAATCGCCCCAATCCGAACAACGAGAATGCCGGGTTCCAGGCGAGCCGCGCCAGCGGCGACATGGAGATTTTTCGCACGCTCAGGGTTCCACTCAAGCGCGGCCGCCTGTTCGATAAAACCGATGATGCCGAAGGTCCGTTCGTGGCGATCATCGACGAGGCGATGGCACAACGCTATTGGCCCGGTGAGGAGGCCCTCGGCAAACGCATCCGCTTCGGCATGGACGATGCGCCGTGGCACGAAATCGTCGGCATCGTCGGCAATGTGAAATACGACGGCTTTGCCATCGACGCGCCGCGCTTTTATCAGTACTCGCCGCAGATGATCACCTGGGCCGAGTTCGCGATCCGCATTCAGAGCCTGATCGTTCGCACGGAGGGAGATCCGGTGGCTGTGGCGCCGCTGGTGCGCCAAGTGATTCGAGACCTCGACCCCGAGCTGCCGATCCTACGGATGCGGACCATGGATCAGATCATCTCCAACTCGGTAGCGCACCCGCGCTTTCTGATGACGTTGCTGGGAGTGTTTGCCAGTGTGGCCCTGTTTCTCGGGTGCATTGGGATCTACGGCGTCATCTCCTACGCCGTGGCCCAACGCACCAACGAGATCGGGGTGCGCATGGCGCTCGGGGCCGAGGGTGCCGACGTGGTGCGGATGGTGGTGCGGCAGGGGATGTTTCTGTCCCTGATGGGAGTGGCCGTCGGGCTGCTCGGCGCCCTCGCCGCCACCCGCGTCATGGAGGGCATCCTCTTCAACGTCAGCACGCGGGATCCGTGGGCTTTCGGCACGGTCTCACTGATCGTGATCCTCGTGGCCCTGCTGGCGAGCTATTTGCCGGCCCGCCGTGCCAGCCGGGTCGACCCCATGCTGGCGCTGCGCAGCGAGTAAGTTCGGAAACCTGTCTTTCGCCCCCTCGTCTGGAGTACAATAAACAAAATTTCATCGACAGTCCGAACACGGACTGGCTCGATCGTGGTGCCGTGGACCCTACGAATGGAAAGGAGAGTCTCGGATGAGACGACTTCTCGTCGCGGTGATCGCCGTTGCCCTTTTCATTGCCCTCTCTCCGAGTGAATCCTTCGCCCAGGGTGAGGCCATCGTCCAGAAGAAGATGCAATACGGTCTCAAGGGGGGAATCGACGCATCCACTCTCCGAGGAGATTTCTACGCCCCGACCCTTTCAGGCGTGAGCTTCGACCATCGCGTGGGTTTCGCATTCGGAGGATTCGTCGCGTGGCAGTTCAACGACATCGTTGCCATCCAACCGGAGTTCCTCTGGGTTCGTAAGAGCTCCGCGGCGGAGGCATCGTTGCCCGAGCTCGGCTTCAGCCAGTTCATCGTGCCGACCCTGGACTACATCGAGATACCTCTGCTGGTCCGTTTTACTCCCGCCACCGAGGGATCGATAGACCCGATCATCTATGCCGGGCCCAGTCTAGGGATCAACGTCAAAGCCCAGCTCCTGTCCGTGACGAACGACGAGGAGGAGATCGAGGATATCCGCCATGAAATCCAGGGCCTCGACTTCGGCATCGTGGTTGGCGGCGGGATCATGTTCGGTTCGGGCCAACTCCGGTACAGCACCGTTCGCTACACGCTGGAGGGCCGGCTGACGACGGGCTACACCGACATACTGGTCGACGAGGAGGCCGGGGCCTCAGCCGGAAACTTCAGCAACAGTACCTTCGCCATAATGGCCGGCATCATCTACTAGGAAACACGCAGCACCGACGGCAACCACGCGGTACCAGAACAACGAAGCACCGAAGCAACCAAGCACCAAAGCAACGAAGCACCGTCCGTGGGCGCTCCCCCGTGGAAGGGAGAGGGCCATGCCCGGCAGAACCAAGAATAGATACGAGCGCTATTCCTTTCGAACCTCTCTTGCCCTCCTGGCATTGCTGGTTCTCGGCCTGGCCTCCGGTGGTCTGACCGCGTGCGGGGACAGCCCCACCGAACCCCGACAGAATCCCCGAAATCAGTGCATGGCCCGGGCCGAGTTCGGTGAGCCGGCCGACTCTGCCTACATTCTCCCTTTCCCGGTCGGGGCATCGTACCGGTTGTTGCAGACCTACTGCGGGCCACAGAATCACGGTACCGACAACCAACTCGCCTACGATTTCACCATCCCTTTCGGTGATCCGGTAATTGCAGCTCGCGGCGGCGTCGTGCGCCACGTGACTGAGCACTTCGCCGACTCCGACACGAATCGCGCAAACCACAATCACATGTTCATCGAGCATGGGGATGGCACGACCGCGTTCTATGCACATCTGGTCCAGGACAGCGTCCTGCCCCAGGTCGGCGATCGAGTGCGACGAGGCGAGCTCATCGCTCAAAGCGGCACATCGGGGGGTACGGTGGCAGTCCTGCATTTCGGCGTTTACCGGTCATGGCCCGTGAGAGGCGGCCAGGACGTGGCGATCAACTTCCGGAACGCCGCCGGTCCACTCGACGAACGTGGCGGCTTGGTTCAGGGCGAGACGTACACTGCGCTGCCGTGGTAGCGACGGCGCGCGCCGCACGAGCCCGCGCCAGCAGGCTGATGCGATAGGCAGGCTAGAAGCGACGGGCGGGCTGATACGGCGGCAGGCTAGAGGCCAAGGACCTTCCTGACGCCTTCCTCGATATCGAGCAGCTCGCCGCGAGGAATGTGGCCGATGCGCTTCTTGAGCTGACTCTTGTGAACCGGACCGAGAGATTCGCATTTGGCGAAGCTGTCAACCTCGAGGCCGGTCATCTCTGGAGGTTGAGCCATGGGAATGCGGAGGGGGCCGGCCTTCTTCGTTAGCGGCACCAAAAGAACGTCTGGGCAGAAGTCGTTGACTGGGTTGATGCTGATGACCAGAGCCGGCCGCGGTTTGGGAAAGCCCGCCGGCTCGATGACCCAGATATCACCTCTCCTGATCCTCTCCCTGGGGGCGCTCATTCCGACCACATCGCTTCCGCGACGGCCAGCTCCCATGCCTCGCGCTCGCGCCGCTCGTCCTCGTCCTCATAGTAGACCGCTAGTTGGTCTCGCAGTTCGAGCTCCTCCTGGAGCTTTTTGTAGCGGCTGAGCACGATCTCGAGCTTCTCAGAACGCGTGCTCCCCGGAAGGGAATCGAGGAAAACGATGAGCGGTTCCTCCACGGTCGCGGATAGCTTGACCTTCATTTCTCTCATCTCCTTCA
>CALAKE010000323.1 GCA_937922775.1 uncultured bacterium
GCAGGACCGCCCCTTTTACAGGTCGTAGATACGGGTCCGGGGTGTCATGGCTTGGAGCAGCTACGTCAGTCGGCAACGACGGATCGCCTTCTTGCGGCTCGAATCGTTGCAGGAAGCAGCGGCTGGTTCCGTGGGCCAGCAACCGACCGTCGCCGTCCTCGACGTGGACCTCCGACAAGCCAACGGTCGGCGTCGTGTGAATCAGCTTGCCACGAGCCGAGAGCCGCCCGCTCCACGGGCCGGCCGGTCGCAACGAGATCCCCGACGAGCGCTATGACCGCCGCAACATCGGTGGGCTCCGCCTCGATCTCGTTGAAATTGACGACGTTGATCCAAAACAGATCAACGTCGAGATCCTTGAAGGCCGCGCACAGTATGGTGCGGTGCTCGGCCGAGATGATGGCATCGATGTCGATCGACAGGACCACGCCGACCGGCGTATCTGCCCGTGCACGGATCGCGCCCAGCGCGCAGTCACGCGCAACCCGCAGCCAAGGGTCGTTGACACTGCGCACGTAGAAATAGGGGGCCAGCAAAATGTCGGCATCCATCTCGTTTTGGACCGCGAACACCTGCTCGACTAGCCACCCGCGCCGACGCTCCGACGAGAAATGCTCTGCCTCCCACATCGACCCCAAGGTGTGCCTGCCGGGGCTATAGGGTAGGGCACGGTAGTCGGGCATGCTCATGTACCCGGCGAATTGGAAGTACGGGGTTTTGGGATCAACCAGAAGCGTGTCAGTGAGGGTCCGGGCTCGCGCGCAAAAATCGCCGAGGCGAGGATTGGCGCCGTAGACGGCTGACAGAAGAAGAGCCTCGCATTTGTCTCCGCCCGACAGGAGGGGGCCATCGGAGGGCAGCAGGATCGGTATGAAGCTCGGCTTCTCTGGGTCGATCATGGCGGTTTGCTCGGTGCCCTCTCGACGGGGTGGCAGATGCTGTGTAGGTGAGGGTCCAACTCTCATCCTAGCCTGAATCTCTCGACGAGTGGTGGCCGCCCCACACTGCCTCGAGAACCCCCGGCTCCCTCCCCCTCGCGACCGGAAAGGATGCCGGGCGCCCGACGCGGGACGATACAGTAAAATCACAGGGTTGCCGGTCTGCGCTCGATCAGCATTTCTTACTCAGTCGTTCCGAGAACCGGAAAACGCCATGAGCACGCCTGAAAAACATTTGCCGGCCTCGCGAGGCGACGCCGAGGTGATTCCCCTGAGGTTCGTCACCGCGGCTTCGCTGTTCGACGGTCATGATGCCGCCATCAACATCATGCGTCGCCTGATCCAGGATCAGGGCACCGAGGTGATCCACCTGGGGCACAACCGCGGCGTCGAGGAGATTGTGCGTGCCGCGCTGCAGGAGGACGCGGACGCCATTGCCGTGAGCTCCTACCAGGGTGGCCATATGGAGTTCTTCCGCTACATGGTGGACATGCTGCGAGAGAGCGGCGCGAGCCACATCCGCATCTTCGGCGGTGGTGGCGGCACCATCACCCCGGAAGAGGCCCAGGAGCTGCACGCATACGGTGTCGAGCGCATCTACCATCCGGACGAGGGCATGGAGATGGGTCTCGTGGCGATGATCGAGGACGTCGTCGCTAAAGCCGAACAAAACCGCCGTGCACCGCGGGTACCGGAGGAGATCTCCCTGGAGAACGAGAACGCGATCGCCGGCATGCTCACGGCCATCGAGTCCGGGGTCCTCTCGGAGGCGGAGCTCGACCGCCTACGCAAGGAGTGGCAGCTGGCATCCGGCACGGTACCCGTCGTCGGCGTCACGGGTACGGGCGGCTCCGGAAAGAGCAGCGTCATCGATGAGCTGCTCAACCGTTTTCTGCAGTATTTACCGGAAAAACACATCGCCGTGCTGGCCATCGACCCTACCCGGCGCCGTACCGGCGGGGCCCTTCTCGGTGATCGCATTCGAATCAATAGCCTGCGCAGCCCGAACACCTACATGCGCTCGATGGCAACGCGTCGGCAGCATCTGGCCACCAGCGCCGTGCTCGTCGACTGCATCGCCTTCCTGAAGTCGGCAGGCTTCGATCTGATCCTGGTGGAGACCGCCGGCATCGGTCAGAGCGACAGTGAGATCGTCGACCTGGTCGACCTGCCCGCCTACGTCATGACCAGCGACTACGGTGCCGCCAGCCAGCTCGAGAAGATCGACATGCTCGACTACGCCGAGCTGGTCGTGCTGAACAAGTACGACCGGAGGGGCGCCGAGGATGCGTTGCGGGATGTGCGCAAGCAGTGGCAGCGCAACAACAAGGCTTTCGACATGCCAGTCGAAGACGCCCCCGTGTATCCGAGCATCGCGAGTCAGGTCAATGACCCCGGCATGAACTGGGTGTTCTCGAATCTATGCCGGCTGCTGATCGAGAGGCTTGGCCTCGAGGAAGAGAGCTGGACACCGGGCATTGAAGTAGATGTCAAAGAGCCACGCGCCACCGCCCTGATCCCGGCGACAAGCGGTCGGTACCTCTCGGAAATCGCCAGCGTTGGTCGCGAGGCGAACGAGAGCGTCGAGCGACAGGCGGACGCGGCGAGTCGCTCGCAGACCTACTTCGAGGCCCTCCAGGAACTCAAAGACGCGCGGCTGCCCCAGGCTCTCGATTCTTTCGGCGAGTCCGACCTGCTGGCCGGCGACGACCGCACGCTGCAGACGCTGCGGCAGCGCTACCAAGAGGCCTTGTCGGAGCTCTCGCCGGAGGCGGTCCAGCTCCTCAAGGCCTGGCCGGAGAGGGCCGAGAGCGTGCGGGCCGATACCTACACGTACACCGTGCGGGGTCGAGAGATCAGCGGAGAGGGGTTCACCGAGAGCCTCAGTCATCTGCAGATCCCCAAGATCGCGGCGCCCAAGTATCAGGACTGGGGAGACCTGCTGCGGTTCCTGATGAAGGAGAACCTGCCCGGCAGCTATCCGTACACCGCCGGCGTCTATCCCTACCGCCGCACCGCCGAGGATCCGACCCGCATGTTTGCCGGCGAGGGACCTCCCGAGCGCACCAACCGCCGATTCCACCTGGTCGCGAGCGGCCAGCCCTATAACCGGCTGTCGACGGCCTTCGACTCGGTGACCTTGTACGGGGAAGACCCGGCGAAGCGCCCCGACATCTACGGCAAGGTGGGGAATTCCGGCGTCTCGATCGCCACCGTCGACGATTTGAAGAAGCTCTATTCGGGTTTCGACCTGTGCGACCCGACGACCTCGGTTTCGATGACCATCAACGGTCCTGCCCCATCGATGCTGGCGTTTTTCATGAATGCCGCTACTGACCAACAGGTCGAGAAGCACCTGAAGGCAGAGGGCCAGTGGGATGAAGCCGAAAAAAAGATTGCCGAGTATTTCGAGGGCAAGGAGCGGCCGTGCTACGAGGGTGCTCTTCCCGAGGGCAACGACGGCCTCGGCCTCGGTCTTCTGGGCATCTCGGGTGACCAGGTCGTCGACCGTGACATCTACGAGCGCATCAAGACCGACACGCTTTCGAAGGTTCGCGGCACCGTCCAGGCGGACATCCTCAAGGAGGACCAGGCGCAAAACACCTGCATCTTCTCGACAGAGTTCGCTCTGCGCATGATGGGCGACATCCAGGAGTTTTTCACCGCCAACAAGGTGCGCAACTATTACAGCGTCTCGGTGAGCGGCTACCACATCGCTGAGGCAGGAGCGAATCCGATCAGCCAGGTGGCGTTCACCCTGGCCAATGGCTTCACCCTGGTGGAGTACTACCTGGCGCGCGGCATGGAAATCGACAGCTTCGCGCCCAACCTGAGTTTCTTTTTCAGCAACGGCATGGACCCCGAGTACGCGGTGATCGGCCGCGTTGCCCGCCGGATCTGGGCCCGGGCCATGCGCGATCGCTACGGCGCCGGCTCACGCAGCCAGATGCTCAAGTACCACATTCAGACCTCGGGCCGCAGCCTGCACGCCCAGGAGATCCAGTTCAACGACATCCGCACCACGCTGCAGGCTGTCTACGCAATTTTCGACAACTGCAACAGCCTGCACACCAACGCTTATGACGAGGCCATTACGACTCCCACCGAGGAGTCGGTGCGCCGCGCCCTCGCCATCCAGCACATCATCAACCAGGAGCTGGGCCTCAACAAGAACGAGAACCCGTGGCAGGGGTCGTTCATTCTCGAGGAGCTCACCGACCTCGTCGAAGAGGCGATCAACATGGAGTTCGATCGCATCTCCGAGCGGGGAGGCGTGCTGGGCGCCATGGACACCATGTACCAGCGCGGCAAGATCCAGGAAGAGAGCCTCCTTTATGAGACCAAGAAGCACGACGGCAGCCTGCCCCTGATCGGGGTGAACACGTTTCTGCCTCGAGCCGGGGAAGAGGGAGAGGTCGCCGAGCAGGAGCTCATCCGCTCGAGCACCGAGGAGAAGGAAGCGCAGATCACCGCCGTGCAGCGATTCCAGGCGAACCACACCGAGGAGAGCGACGCCGCCTTGGCGCGCCTCCAGGAGGTCGCCCGAACACGTGGCAACATCTTTGCCGAGCTGATGGAGACGGTGAAGAGCAGCTCGCTCGGGCAGATCTCGCATGCGCTGTACAAGGTCGGGGGCGAGTACCGCAGGAACATGTAGTCGCGGTTGGCGCGGTTGGCACGGGGCATCACCTAGGCGGACAGTTCGCGTCTGCTCGGTCGGCACGGGGTAATCACCTCGGCGGACAGTTCACTCGCGGTAGGAGTACTTGCCCCTCGGGATAACGAGTCGCCGCTCGCTCAAGCGTCCGCTACGGCGATCACCCCGTGCCGACCGTTGGGGGTGCCTAGAAGAATC
>CALAKE010000324.1 GCA_937922775.1 uncultured bacterium
AAGACGTAGACAGCGCGCCTATCACCCATTCACTGCGAGCAGGGCCTGGGCTCTTTTTGCGTCCATTGTGGCCTACTGGGCAGAAGTAGGCAGGCACATCGATCTCGAGCGGCAGCCTGCATGCCCGACAGCCGTCCTACCCTTCGACGGGTCGCGCCCGGTCGTCGGAAAAAAAATCGCCGCCGTGCAGGCTCCGAGCGCCTCGAAAACCTGCCGCTGAGCATCTTCCGGTGAACGTGGATTCCGCTGAACAGTGCGCTGGGAGCGGATTTCCGACGATTACACAGGCACACAACCGCTGGTAGCCCATATCTGAGCCAACCCCAACATATTGTGGTTAAGCGCTTGACAACTTAAGGTGATGACACGTATAAGGCTAACGGTTCCCATCCCACTTTCTTCCGGCCGTCCCCCCGGAATTCTGCAACGCTGCGGGACGCGTCACCTTATCGTTCGGAGATCTTTTCTATGGCTGCTGATGAATACCCCGACCACGAGAGCCGCCCGGCTGACATGCCGGATCCGTCGCCCTCACCGAGCACGACTGCAGATCAAACTCCTGGCAAATCCTCCAGTCGGCGAGGGCTGAGCTTTTCGCGGTACTTCACCGCCGATGGCGTCCACCCCTTCGACGCCGTCGAGTGGGAACGGCGCACAGCTGTGATCCTGAGCGCCGAAGGCGAGACCGTATTCGAGCAGCACGACGTCGAGTTTCCGAATTTCTGGTCGCAGCGGGCCACAAACATCGTCGCATCGAAGTACTTCCACGGCCAGCTCGACAGTGCCGAGCGCGAGAGCAGCCTCAAGCAGCTCATCGGGCGCGTAGTGGGAACCATTACGCAGTGGGGAATCGACGGCGAGTATTTCGCTGCTGAGAGCGACGCGGAGATCTTCTCCGACGAGCTAACGCACCTGTTGCTGCACCAGATCGTCTCCTTCAACTCGCCCGTCTGGTTCAACATCGGCGTCGCCGGCGAACGACAGCAGGCATCCGCTTGCTACATCAACCACGTCGGCGACACGATGGAGTCGATCCTCGACCTCTCCAAGACTGAAGGGCTGATCTTCAAGTGGGGCTCGGGCGCCGGGGTGAATCTCTCCCGCCTGCGCGGCTCCATGGAGTCCCTTTCTGGCGGAGGCATCGCGTCGGGGCCAGTTTCGTTCATGAAAGGTTTCGATGCCTTTGCCGGCGTCATCAAGAGTGGCGGCAAAACCCGGCGAGCGGCGAAGATGGTGATCTTGGATGTCGATCACCCGGACATCGTCGATTTCATCGAGTCCAAGGCGAAGGAAGAACGCAAGGCGTGGTCGCTGATTGACGCTGGTTATGACCCGGCGCTCGACGGCGAGGCCTATGGGTCGGTCTTCTTCCAGAACGCCAACCACAGTGTGCGTGCTTCGGACGCCTTCATGAAAGCGGTCGACCAGGCCGACGATTGGCACACCATCGGTCGCGTCGAGGGCGAGCCAATGAACTCCTACCGGGCACAGGACCTGATGCGCAAGGTTTCGGAATGCACGCATCAGTGTGGTGATCCCGGAATGCAATTCGACGACACGATCAACGAGTGGCACACGTGCAAGGCCACCGACCGGATCTATGCCTCGAATCCATGCTCGGAGTTCATGTTTCTGGACGAAACCGCCTGTAACCTCGCATCGCTGAACCTCATGAAGTTCGTGCGCGAGGATAGCTCCTTCGATGTCGAGTCGTATCGGCGAGCCGTCGACGTCGTGTTCACGGGCATGGAAGTCATCGTCGGCTACGCTGACTACCCGACCGAGAACTTCACCAAGAATTCGCATGACTTCCGGCCCCTAGGGCTCGGCTACGCAAACCTGGGCGCCCTGCTCATGCATCAGGGGTTGCCTTACGACTCCGATGAGGGGCGGTCAACAGCGGCGGCGGTCAGCGCCATCATGTGTGGCGAGGCCTATCTGCAATCGGCGCGCATCGCCGAGGCCAAGGGCCCCTTCTCCGGATATGAGAGCAACAGAGAATCTATGCTCGGCGTCATGCGCATGCACCGAGAGGCTGCCTACCGTATCGACGCCGATCGCGTCCCCAAGGCCCTCGCGCGCGGCGCGCGAAAGGTCTGGGACCAGGCGGTGACCTACGGCGAAGAATACGGCTATCGCAACGCTCAGGCCACGGTGCTGGCGCCAACAGGAACCATCAGCTTCATGATGGACTGCGACACCACCGGGGTGGAGCCCGACCTTGCCCTGGTCAAGCACAAGCGTCTCGTGGGTGGGGGAACGCTGCGCATCGTCAACCACACGGTGCCGGCGGCACTGCGCAACCTCGGCTATGACGACGAACAGGTCAAGGCCATCGTCGAGTACGTCGACAAGCACAGCACCATCGAGGGTGCCCCCCATCTGGAAGATGATCACCTGCCGGTGTTCGATTGCGCATTCCCGGCAGTGGGCGGCAAGCGCGCCGTTCACTACAAGGGGCACCTGAACATGGTCGCCTCGGTGCAGCCGTTCATTTCGGGCGCGATCTCGAAGACGATCAACATGCCTGAAGACTCCACCGTCGAGGAGATCGCCGAAGCCTACACACAGGCTTGGCGGAAGGGGATCAAGGCAGTGGCCGTCTATCGCGATGGCAGCAAGCGGACGCAGCCTCTGGCCACCGCCGGCAGCAAGACGGCAGGCGCCAGCGCCGCCAGCGCCGCGACCGGGCTCACCGGCACTCACCCCGTGCCAGCCTTGCAGCCCATACGGCGCAAGCTCCCCGACGAGCGGCAATCTCTGACTCACAAGTTCAGCATCGGCGGGCACAAGGGGTATGCCACCGTCGGCCTCTATGACGACGGCTCCCCGGGCGAGATCTTCGTCACGATGGCAAAGCAGGGTTCCACGATCTCCGGATTGATGGACTCGTTCGCCTGCATGACGTCGTTCGCCTTGCAGTACGGAGTACCGCTGAAGTTCCTCGTCAGCAAGTTCAGCCACGCCCGATTCGAACCGTCAGCCTGGACAGGGAATCCGGACGTGCCCTATGCGAAATCGCTTACCGACTACCTGTTCCGCTGGCTCGCGGCGCGCTTCATGACACCCGAGGAGCGAGCAGAGATCGGAATGCAAACAGAAGAAGACCTGGAAAAAGCGGCTCTGGAGACACCAGCTGACTCCGGGAGCAGCACCAAGGCCGATTTGCCGGGTGGCGAGCGGCTGACCTTCACACCGCAACCAGACGCACCCCTATGTCACGTTTGTGGCTCTCTCATGGTGAGGAGCGGGGTATGTCACAAGTGCATGAATTGTGGGGCGACGTCAGGATGCTCCTAGGCAGCAACCCTGGGTGGGTTGCTCGGAGTGGGAATGGGAACAGCAGTCGATGGTGTTTTCGTCAGCGCGCGCGACGAGCGGGCCGCGCCGGGGTGGGCGGCGGTCATGCTCGCCGCGTCGCTGGCGACGATCATGCTGGTGGGTGGGTGTGCGAACCCGCAGCCACCCACCAGCGAAAGCTCCTCCGCAGAGCTACCGGCCCCCGGCCCGGAGGGTCCGAACAGGCAGTCGGATGCCGCAGCGATCACTACCGCCCAGCGCATGCTGGAGGCCCTGGGTGGATGGGAGGCGTGGCAGGAGACGCGGTATCTGCGCTTCGGATTCGTGGTCGAGCGCGATGGAGAGCGGCCCGCAGTCTCGCCGCAACATCTGTGGGACCGCTGGTCTGGCGACTATCGGGTGGAAGGAATCAGGCGGGCGGACGAAGTGGAGACGATGGGCATCGTGCTCTTCAACATCCAGTCCATGCAGGGGAACGCATACACGCAGGATTCCGCAGGGAATTGGTTGACCGTTGATGACGATGAGCTGGCAGGTTGGCTGGATTGGGCCCACGGCCGGTTCGTCAACGACACATACTGGCTGTTGATGCCCTACAAGCTGCAGGACCCGGGAGTGATTCTCGAAACCTCCTTGAGCGAAACGATCGACGATGTCGAGTACCGCGTCGTTCACATGAGCTTCGACAACGTAGGGCGCACGCCAGGCGACCAATATTGGGCGTTTATTCACCCTGATACTTGGCTGATGGAGCGCTGGGGATACGTCCTCGAGGGGCAGGAGCCACCGCGGGTCGAGTGGGCCTGGACCGAATGGGGACCCTATGGGCACCTGATGCTGTCGCGAACCAAAGTGCTGCAGGACCCGCAGCGGCAGATGAGAATCATCTTCGAGCCGCTAGCGGTGTTGGAGAGCGTTGACGCGGAGATCTTCAGTACCCCGAGTCTCTCCCTGCCGAATCCGTAGGCACCCGGGGGAACGAGGGGAATAAGATCGCTGCAACAGCGGGCCGGCCGGGGCCGATGGCTGCCTCCCGCCGTCGGTTGAGGGCTGCGCCGGCCGGCCCGCTTCCTTTTCTTTCCCGGTCTGGCTCTTGCTACGGCTCGCGCCTGCGCCCGCTCGCTTCGCGACCCGTCGCAAGAGCCAGACCATCTGCTCATGATCTTGGTGCTGGGACCGATTAGTGTAGCAAGCAGCCCTCTCGATTAGCAGGGGGTCGGACTCCCCCATACCCGCAGTGGATCCCTGGGGAGAGCTAGAGGCCAATAGCGCGAATCGCAGATCGGGGCGCTCGGACTCAGACTCGGGGAAAATACCAGGCAGGGGGATGTGCAGTGGCGCACAGGAGGCTTTGCCCGGACAGGGCGAGCGCAGCGAGTCGCCTCCTGTAATCCTCTGCACATCCCCCTGCCGTCAGCTCAACGGAAGCCTGGGGAAGAGCAGCGGACTAGTACGCCCCAGCGGCTCCAGAGCGTCGCGGATCCGCGACAGCCAACCGCGCACCGTCCGGGTAGATGAAGATGCAATGAGCATCTCCCTGTAGACCGCGGCCGCTGGCATCATGGCCGAGCTCACGTAGCGCCACGACCGTATCCGCAGCGCTCGTTGCCTCGAGCCTCACGCTGTCCGGCATCCACTGGTGGTGGATGCGAGGCTCGCGCACCGCGTCCGGAAGTGACATCCCGAAGTCCACAACATTGACGATCACCCTCAGAACGGTGTTGATGATGGTCTTACCACCGGGGCTGCCGACCACCAGCACCGGCTTGCCGTTCTTCGCCACGATGGTCGGGGTCATCGAAGACAGCATGCGCTTGCCCGGTTCGATCAAGTTCGGTGCCGTGCCGATGTAGCCACGATCATCGGTGACTCCCGGCCAGGCATTGAAGTCACTCATCTCATTGTTCAGCAGGAACCCAGTGCCTTCGGCCATGGCCCGGGAGCCATATCCGGCCTCGATGGTGTAGGTCGTTGATACGACATTTCCCCAGGCATCGACCACCGAGTAGTGCGTGGTCTCGGCGGATTCCGAGGCCTCGAGAATCTTGGCGCCGAGAGTCGCGCTGCGGCGGGCATGAGTCGGATCGATGCCCGCGGCCACCTGTTGCCCGTACTCCTTCGACGTCAGTCTGTCGATCGGCACATCCACGAAGTCAGCATCACCGAGATAAGTAGCACGATCCAGATAACCCTGCCGCATGGCTTCAACCAGGAGATGAATCGCCGCTGGGTCGCTCGCCTCGTACTGGCTCATGTCGAATGTCTCGAGTATG
This sequence comes from uncultured bacterium, assembly GCA_937922775.1. Lineage (GTDB taxonomy): Bacteria > Acidobacteriota > UBA890 > UBA890 > UBA890 > CALAKE01. The sequence goes on from CALAKE010000324.1 coordinate 5,574, forward strand.
TTCAACATCTCCACCAAGATCGTGCCACCAGAGGACGGCGGCGGCATCGAAATGACCTCGTAGTCGCGATACGTGCCGCGGACGGGCTCGC
>CALAKE010000325.1 GCA_937922775.1 uncultured bacterium
GTCGACACCCTTATTGGGATTCCAAACGACCGGCTGCTGGCCACCGTCGCTGCCGATACTCCCCTGACCGAGGCCTTTCGTGTCGCGGACGCCGTCTTGCATCAAGGAGTACAGGGAATCGCTGATTTGATCCTCGTCCCCGGCCTCATCAATTTGGATTTTGCCGACGTCAAGACGGTGATGTCGGGCATGGGCATGGCCATCATGGGATCAGCGACTCGTACGGGCGAGAACCGCGCGATGGAAGCGGCCTCTGCGGCGATCTCCAGTCCGCTTCTCGAGGATTCCTCGATCGACGGTGCCCGCGGGGTGCTCATCAACATAAGCGGTGGCCCCAGCATGACCTTGCATGAGGTCGACCAAGCTGCGTCGATCATCTCCGGAGCCGCTGACGATGACGCCAACATTCTCTTCGGCGCCGTCATCGACCAGGCCCTCGGCGATACGCTCAAGATCACGGTCATCGCCACAGGATTCGAATCTCCCGCGCCCTTCCAGCCCCGCGTATACACTGGCCAGACCTCGGCCACGCCACCACCTACAGTGACGCGTGACTCGGGCCACTACTACCGCCCGGGCAACGACGTGGGAACGAATGATGTCGAGGGTCAGAACTCCTCCTCACTGGCCGAATCAATGGAGGAAGACCTCGACGTTCCGGCTTTTTTGCGGACCCGAGATTTCGAGCCCGGCGGCAGCGACGATAGCTAGCCGAACCGGAGCTATCGCGAGATGGAATGGCCCTGAGCCCGCTCCACCGCCTGCGCAGGCGACTGAAGTTCGAAACCAGCCTGGTCCCTTTCGACGTTGGGGCTGAGCTACGCATCATCCTTGCCTACCCCAATACCTACACTGTCGGGATGGGCAACCTCGGCTTTCAGATGCTGTATCGGCTCCTCAATGCCCATCCGCGGGTGACCTGCGAGCGCGCCTTTCTCCCCGACCCCGATGAGCTCGCGCTCTATCGCTCCGGTGGACCGCCTCTTGTGAGCCTCGAGACCCAAAGGCCTGTGGCCGAGTCCGATCTGATCGCGTTCTCCGCCTCCTTCGAGAACGACTATCCCAATCTGCTGGCGATGCTGGATCTAGCCGGCCTGCCACTGCGGTCGTCCGACCGGAGCGAGCGTCACCCGCTCGTGCTCATGGGCGGCGCTACGGTTTCGATCAACCCTGAGCCAGTAGCGGATTTCCTCGATATCTGCTGTCTCGGCGAGGGGGAGGAGCTCGTGGACCCCCTGGTGGAGGCCCTCGCTGATCGGGTGCCACGTCACGAGCTCCTCGAGCGGCTAAGCACTCAGCCAGGCTTCTACGTACCGTCGCACTATTGCCCTTCCTATGCCGCCGAGACCGAGGAATCGCCCCCCCGGTTCCTCGCCATGACGGCTCGCCCACCTGCGCCTCTGACGGTACCGAAGGTGAGGGCTCCGTTCTGCGGTGTCGAAGGAGTGGCCGCCACCTCGATCCTGGCGCCCGACATGGAGTTCGGGGATCGAGTCATGATCGAGGTGGCACGCGGATGCACCAAGGGCTGCCGCTATTGCTGGGTGGGCTACAACGTTTCCCCGTTCCGGGTGCATGCGGTCGATGACATTCTCGAGGTTGCTGAGCGCTGGCGAGGACACACCGATCGGGTGGGCCTCGTGGCAACGGCACTGCTCGACCATCCCGAGATCGAGACCATCGCTGAGAGCCTGCGCAGCAGGAGCTTCAAGGTGTTCAGCCCCAGCCTGATCATTTCGACATTGAGGGAGCCTCTCCTGCGGGTCATATCGGAGTCAGGACAGCGCAGCATCACGATTGCGCCCGAGACCGGCAGCGACCGTCTGCGGGAGCTGATCATGAAGCAGGTCAGCAACGCCGAGATCCTCGACAAGACCCGCATGATCTTCCGCGCCGGAGTGGACAGCCTGAAGTGTTATGTCATCGTCGGGCTGCCGGGCGAAGAGGAGCAAGACCTGGATGAGCTCGTCCGGCTGGCCTCCGAAATGCAGGCCATCATGGTGGACGAGAGCAGGTCGAGGGGCAGGCTGGGCTCCATTACCCTCTCGATCAACTGCCTGATCCCCAAGCCGGGAACCCCCTTTCAGTGGGCCGAACAGATCCGGCCTCGGCAGTACCGGTCGAAGCTGCGGTGGCTGCAGAAGCGCATCGGTCGCATTCCCAACGTGAGCATCGAGTCCATGCCTCCCCGAGCGGCTGAGATGCAGGGGCTATTCTCTCGCGGGGATCGACGGGTGGCGACGTTTCTGGAGCATCTGCACCATGGTGGATCCTGGGGAGATGCCGTGCGCACCTGGGAGGCCGAGGGCAACTCGCTCGATGACATCGTTTATCGGCCCTATGCGCCCGCCGACCCATTACCCTGGTCGCACCTCGGCACGAGCGCCTCGCGACCCGCCTTGAGGAAGCAGTGGGACAAGACCCTGAGTGGCACCGCCGGAGCCCAACTGTGAGCGATCAGGGTCCGGAAGCTGGCCTCCTGTATCTCGATGGGCTTGCGTACCTGCCCGGGATCGCACACGCCTTCGAAACCCGACACGGGTCGATCCGAGACGCACTGCCCTCCCCTGTCGCCCGCCTCCAGCAAGTGCACGGCAACACGGTGCTGGTGCTGCCACACGATCGCGACCGGCGGCTGCCGTTCCTCGAGCCCGACACGGCAGACCGCCCGCCGGCGGACGCGCTAACTACCAACACCTCGGGTGTGACGGTGGCGGTTGCCGTTGCCGATTGCTTGCCCATTCTCATCGCCGATCCCGATCGCGGAGCGGTCGCTGCTGTACATGGCGGCTGGCGGGGGCTGGCCCGGGACATCGTGGCAACCGTGCTAGCACGTATGGCGGAAGAGTTCGGCTCTTCGCCGGCCGATTGCTCCGTGGGCATCGGGCCGGGTATCGGCCCTTGCTGCTACGAGGTAGGCGAGGAGGTAATCACGGCGTTCGATGCTGTGGGGATGAAGGACGCAGCGTTGCAGCTTCCAGGGCGACCGCAGAGCGACAAACGAGGCCCCCGCGGGGCAGCAGAGGGGGTGCACTGCAACTTGCCAGCAGTCGCGACCGCTCAGGCGCGACGATGTGGCGTTCCAGCAGAAAGGGTTTTCGGGCTCGACCTCTGCACACGCTGCCACAGCGACGATCTGTGGTCGTACCGACGGCTCGGAAATGCTGCCGGAAGGATGCTCGCGGGTATCGCCGTTATTCGCTGAACGGCCCACGTGCGTCGATGGCGGCGTTGGCGAGGCGATCGGCGTCGACGTTGTCGTGGCGCAGCACGTGTCGAATCCGAAACCGCTCCAGCTCTCCGGCACGTGCCCGGGCCTCTTCGAACAGCGGCCTCAGCTTCGGACTCTTGACCCGGTACTTGCCATTCATCTGCTTGACCATGAGCTCGGAGTCCGACACCACTTCGAGATCGTCCACTTCGTGTTCCAGAGCCCAGGCCAGGGCAGCCAGCAACCCACTGTATTCGGCGTAGTTGTTGGTTCGGGTACCCAAGAAATCGCCGAATGCGGCCAGCTCCTCGCCTTGCCTCGAGCACACACGCACCCCGAACGCGGAATCTCCCGGGTTACCCCGCGAGGCGCCATCCACATAGGCGATCGCGGAGGTCATGGGGTCGGTTCGGGCTCGGTCGCGGAGCCGCTCGCCTCTTTCGGAGCCAGCACCGAGGCGGGAATGCTGAGCGTCTCACGGATGAACATGATGCGCCTGCAGTTCTCGCACTCGTGGATCTCCTTGAGATCGAGGGTCTCCACGTACAGCTGTGGCCGCACCTTCACGTGACAACCCTGGCAGATCTCGTCGACGACCTCCCCGACCGCCACCCCAGCACGGATATTCTTGATGTCATCGTACCGATGCAATAGGTCCGCCGGCAGCAGTTCGCGAAGATCCGTGATTGCCGTCTCGACCTCCGTGCGCGTCTTCACCAGGTCGGCTTCCTGCGAATCGGCAGCTGCGCGTCCCTTATCGACGCGCGCGGTAACTTCGGCCAGCTCAGTGCGGCGCGCGCCAATGCGGGCCTCGACCTCGTCGCCGCGCACCATCTGCGCGATGATCTGCTCTTCCAGCGCACTCGCCTCTTCCTGGGCGGTGTCGATCTGCTTCTGTAGCGCCCACAGCTCTTCGTTGGTCTTGACGTCGAGAACGTGGTCCTTGAACTTGCTGACCTTCTCCTCCGCCACTTGCAGGTCCATCTCCATCGTACGACCCTCGGCCCGGCTTTCTTCGAGATCGGCTTCAGCAGCCTTCACCCGATCCTCGGCCGCCTGAATCTCCGCGTCCAGCGCCGCACGCTGGCGCGCCAGCTCTTCCATCTGCAGGCCGATGTCACGCAGCTCCAGCTCGCGCGACTGCAGCCACACCAAGGTCTCGAGACTCTTCTGAATGCTCATGGCAGCGACCAAAAAAATAGGGGTGGGCGTTCGCCCACCCTCTCGGCAGACCGGGGCGCCTGCACCACCGGCACAGGCGGTGGTGAAAGGCTCAAGTCGGGTTTACTCCGCAAGGTCTGACATGTCGGAAGATTGTGGTTCGAAGATGGATGGGCCCTCCAGGATTCGAACCTGGGACCGTCCGGTTATGAGCCGGCGGCTCTAACCAAGCTGAGCTAAGGGCCCCTCGGCAGGAACCGCCTGCCAAGACGTCGAAACTCTAGCATGGGCCCTCGGGTGAAGGCGAGATCAGGACCGGC
>CALAKE010000326.1 GCA_937922775.1 uncultured bacterium
CGACCAGGTGGCGCCGCCGACCTCGAAGGGTTCGCCAGCCATCAGGAGCTCGGGTGTTTCACCGGGCCGCGCGGCTGCCGACATCAGGAACAGGTTGTCGTTGTAGTAGAAGTCGAAGCCCGGCCCGGAGTTGGCCACGAACATGACCCAGTTGTTGTCGGGCGACAGCTCGGCGCTGCCCTCGGGGATCTCGTTGTCGGTGAGCTGTCGGGCGCCGGAGCCGTCGGCGTTCATGATCCACAGCTCGGAGAACAGCGAATCGTCCAGCAGCGGTGTTGGCGCGCGCGAGTGCAGGATCAGCGTGCCGTCACGTGAGAGGTTGCCTCCTGCGATCGTGAAATCACCTTCCGTCAAACGCTCGGCCTCGCCACTCCCGACCGCTACCCTCCAGAGGTGCCGATGATGCCAGGTCTCGTCGAAGGCATAGACGTTGTCGTTGACCTTTTCGCGCGCCTTCTCCTCCTCGGTCTTTTCGTCCTCAGCGACGAAATAGATGAACTGGCCGTCGGGTGACCACGAAATGCTGGAGACCGAGGTTGGATGATCGGTCAGTGCAACGCCCTCCCCGCCGTTGTTGTTGAGAAGATAGACCTGAGTCTGATCATCCCCGTGCCGGCGTGCCAGGAAGGCAATGCGCTCGCCATCGGGTGACCAGCGAGGTGCGCTCTCGCCGCGCTCGCCGTTGGTGAGCTGTATCGACCCTGATCCATCGGCGTTCACCCGCCAGATGTGAGTGATGGTGCCGTTCTCGTCCCAGTCGGCGTCGCTGCGCGTGTAGAGAATCTGTGAGCCGTCGGGCGACGGCTCGGGGCTGCCGATCGACGGCAGGTTGATCAGGTCGACGATCGTCATCGCTCGCTTCTGGGCCGGAGCGGCAACGGCGATCGAGGCGACGAGGACGACACAACAGGCAAGGACAACAGGGCGCTGAGTCAGCATGGCGAGAACCTCCAGACGCGGGTGAAACGTGCTCGAACACTGTTCTGGAGGGACGATGCCACTAGATGGTTCCGCCCTCAACCGCTGACCTGCGTGGCAGGCGACTTCGAACGGTGGGGACGCGGTGGCTGATCCGGGCTAAACTAGGCTTCCGAATCTGACAGAGCGGCTTCGGCACCACCTCCCCATCGGGCCGCGATCCTGGCCACTCGACGCAATCATCAGTTCACGCGATGCACCCATCCGGGGGGATTAGATGCGATTGAGCTATTCGATTCGTAGCTTCGCGGTTCCGAGCTATCCAGCCCTGGCGATTCTCGCTCTCCTTCTTGCAGTCGCCTGCTCGCCGGGCGCTGACACCGCCATCGAGGCGGCTGCCCCAACCGTAGGTGACATTCCGGAAGGCGGCTACAGCGAGCCTTTCGTCACCGCGGACGTCGCCACACTCAACGCCACACTTCTCTTGTCGTTTGGGGACAACATTCTCCATTCCTCCGCCATGGGAGGTGGGCATCCGATCTTCTCGATGAGTCATCCTCCGCGCGTCGTCGACGAGCACGCCAAGCTGGTCGAGATTCTCGAGAATGAAGGTGTGCGTGTCCTCGACATTCGCGACCTGCTGACGAGCGCGATCAATAACACCCCCCGTGAGGAGCTCGAACAGTTTTTTCGCGATGTCTTTCCCGTCACGGCGGACGAGATCATCGCGCGCATCGACGAGATCGACGGCGACAGCATCACCAATTTCCGCGACGACCACTTCTATTTGAAGGCTGAGGACGGCACCTTCGACCCACTCTTCCCGGGCATGCCGTCGATGTACTGGTCGCGCGACTTCGCCATCTCGAGCCCCAAGGGCATCATCATCGGTCGAGGCAAGGCCTTCCAGCGCTCGATCGAGAACCATTTGATGCGCTTCATGGTCCAGCACGCCCCCGAGCTCGCTGACTTTCCGATCGCTTTCGATGCCTACGACCATGAGGTATATCTCGACGGCGGCGACCTCATCGTCTACGACGAGAATACGATTCTCCTGGGAGTCGACAACCGCTCCGACCGGGAAGCGGCCGTGCTGCTGGCGCAAAACCTCGACATGGATGTCTACGCAGTCTCGATGCCGCCATGGGACCGCCGCAGCGGCGTCAGCCGCCAGCTCCTGCACCTGGATTCGACCTTCAACATCGTCGACGAAAAGACCGCCGTCGTCGTGCCCTTCTTCATGGAGAAGGAATACAACGATTCCAACCCAATGGTGCCGATCCTGCTCGGCCTGAAGCGACAGATCGAGACGTGGGCGGAGCATACCGAATACGAGCTCGGTGACCCCGATTCGCTCCAGACCACTGTCGACGTGATTCCGGAGGTCGGCTGGCTGACCCACTACGCGGCGGGCACCGGTGAGGGCACTGAGCTCGACACCAAGCTGGTCGATTGGATGCGCGAGCAGGGCTTCACGATCGTCTACGTCGGTGGGCCGCAAGGCGATCTGCCGATCGAGAAATATGTCCTCGAGCGCGCCATGTTGGAGCTGCGCTGGCAAGGCTCAAACGTTGTGCAGCTCGGGCCGGGAAAGATCATCGCCTACGCACATAACATCTACACCAACCAGGCTTTGCGTGACGCCGGTGTCGAGGTGGTCACATTTCCCGGCGACTCTCTGTCGATGCGCAATGGCGGACCGCACTGCCTGTTGATGCCGCTGGTCAGAGGTCACTAGGGTAGGAGCCGGTAGACATCCGGCGAGATCCGCCGGACATAGGATTCTGCAGCGACAGCGGAGGAAGAGAACAATGGCGGAGCCGTTCGAGACGCGTGACGAGTGGCTGGCACTCGAGACTACCCTCAGGGAGGACCTGGCCGAGCACTGGGGCGGCGAGTGGGGTTGTGACTCCGAGGTCGGCTGCTTGAGGTCGGTTCTGTTGCGCCGGCCGGGGGCCGAGATCGACTCGGTGGTCGACCCCGTCGCGTTTCGGTGGCTCGACGTCATGGATGCGGAGTTGGCCCGCGAGCAGCATGACGCGCTGGCCGACATCTACCGATCGCACGGCGCCGAGGTCCATTACGTTCGCTACATGCCGGAGAACAAACCCAACGGTGTGTACATGCGCGACAACGTGCTGATGACGCCCGAGGGCGCTATTGTCGGCCGTCAGGCGATGGAGTGCCGCCGCGGCGAGGAACGCTATGCCGCAGAGGCCCTCGCCGAGATCGGGGTGCCGATCCTGCGAACGATCTCCGGCGGCGGGATATTTGAGACCGCATGCTGCCTGTGGGTCGATGAGCAGACTGTAATCATCGGCACTGGCAATCGTGCCAACGACGAAGGTTGCTTTCAGGTCGAGGAGGTTCTGAGGGGTGTCGGCGTCGAGAGGATCATACACCTGCAGATCCCCTACGGTTACGCCCACATCGACAGCATCATCTCGTTTGTGGAGCCGACGCGGGCCGTCATCGACCCGGGGCACCTACCCTGGGACATCTGGACAACTCTGCAGGACACGGGTGTAGAACTAATCGAGGCACGCGACACCGAAGAGATCGCCAACCTGGCCCTCAATGTGGTCGCCCTCGAGCCCGGTCACGTGGTGATGGCGGCGGGCAATCCCGGTACCCGAGCGCTCTACGAGGAGATTGGCGTGCAGGTCACCGAGTGCGAAGTCTCGGAGCTGCTCAAGGGATGGGGGTCACTGCACTGCATGACCGCGGTGTTGAAGCGCGATCCAGTGGGCAGGATCGACCGCTAGTCGCGCGCTGAGCTCGGCAGGCTCTGCGTCAGTCCCGAGTGGAATCCAGCCAGCTCTGCGCTTCCTCCACATCGCGGAAGATGCGGAGGTTCACTCCCTGGCTCTCGCAATACACTTCGACCACCCGGCCCAGACCGAAGTGGACATCCTTGCGCACCACGATTGCGAACTGAGCGATCCGATCGCTGAAGCTGGAAAAGACCTCTACTAGCTGCTGTGCCTCGGCCATCGAAGGGTCATAGCTCGACTCGAGGTCATCCACCAGAACCTGCGAACCCGGCCGAAAAGAGGGATCGCTGGTCACCTCTTCATAGGCTTGCCGAATTTGCTCGTTGTCGAGCTCGCCGTGAAAGGTGAGCAAGGCGCGGCTTTCGTCGATCTCATAGGTATACATGCGTCGAATATTGCCTTGGTCCCCCGAACAAAACAATGAGTACGCAGGGAGCTTGTCAGCGGAGCGTTCAGCTCGCTGTCTGCTCCCGCTTCCTGTGCCAGTAACGATAGACCGGAATGCCGATGATCGTCAGCCCGATCCCGGCAAAAGCTTCCACTGGCTTCTCGAATAGGGTGGCCAGCAGAATTCCGGTCGAGAAGACGATGAACAGCGCCGGCACCCAGGGATAGCCCCAGGTCTTGTACGGGCGGGGCATGTCAGGGCGCGTCCTTCTCAGCGTGAAGACCGAGGCGACAGCCAGGATCGTGAACAGGATGATGACGAACATCACCATCGTGATGAGCTGTTCGAACGTGCCCGTCAGGCAGAGCAGAGCCGACCAGACGCCCTGGAAGACCAGTGAATAGGCCGGCGTGCGCCATTTCGGATGCACCTCTGCGACCTTCTTGAAGAAGAGGCCATCGTCGGCCATCGCGTAGTAGACACGGGGGCCCACAATGATCGTGCCGTTCAGCGAGCCGAAGACGGAGATCATGACGGCGGCGGAGATGATGGTTGCCGCGGCCCCCCCGAACAGCGCTGTCGAAGTGGTCTCCGCGATGCGTACGACACCCTGCATGTCAGCGACCGGCAGAGCATAGATGTACACCAGGTTGGTCAGCACATAGAGCACCGTGATGCTGCCGGTGCCGGCGATCAGCGCGAAGGTTAGGTTGCGGGCCGGGTCTTTGATCTCCCCCGCGACGTAGTTGATGTTGTTCCAGCCGTCGAAGGCCCAGGAGACGGCAATGTAGGCGATGCCGAAGCCGACGATCAGGTTCCCCGGGCTCAACCCCAGCGGGTTCACGGACCAATCGACCGGGGCCCCCTGCCCGATGGTCAGCCCCAGCGCAATGAACACCAACATCGTACCGATTTTCAGGACGGTGAAAACGTTCTGAACGATTGCCCCGAGCACGACCCCGAAGATATTCATCGTCGACAGCAGCAGGATCACGACGACCGCAAAAAGCTGGCCCGTGGAGATCGAATATTCGAACGAGAGTCCGAAAAGGCTCACCGGCAGGGTGAACAGGTAATTGTGGGTCGAGAACCATGGCACGAAGAAGCTGATGTACTCGGCGAAGGCGACCCCGAGGGCCGCGATCGAGCCCGTCATCCCGACAAAAAACAGCATCCAGCCGAACAGGAACGCCGGCAGCGAGCCGTAGGCCTCGCGAATGTAGACGTAGTGGCCGCCGGCGTCGGGCATCGCCGCGCCGAGCTCGGCGTAGGTCAGAGCGCCGGTGAGGGTGAGCAACCCGCCGAACACCCAGACCGCCAGAATGAGCGGCGCCGATGGAGCACTCTCGGCGATGATGCCGGTGGTCGTGTAGATCCCTGAGCCGATGACGATGCCCATCATCATCATCGTGGCATCGAAGATTCCGAGTTTGCGGACGAGTCCGACTTTGCCTCCAGCCTCGACCCCGGGGTCGCTCACTGAATCAGGGCCTCAGCGACAGCCAGGCTTCCGGTCGCTTCGTCCGCTCTCACTGTCCTTCCTCCTGCTGCCTGAGCTGCATCTTCTCATCGATCATTGAAACGACCGCGGAGTAGGCGAGATAGTACTTGGCGATGTTGCTGACGTACTGGACAGTTTCGCGGCCGATGACCTGCGCGGCAATGACCTCGACACTGCCGAACCATTCATTCGGATCCAATCCCGCCTCCTCGGCCTTCGCACGGAGCTGAGCAACGCGCGCCGGCCCTGCGTTGTAGGCGGCGAAGCTGAAGAACGCCTGATTCGGCTCAGACATCTCGGGGTCTGAAAAGTATCGGTCGCGGATGAAGCGCAAGTATTTGATGCCGGCGTGAATGTTGTGTTCCGCCTCTTCGATATCGGGAATTCCAACGTTCGGATCGGTAGCCGTGCTGGGCAGGAGCTGCATGATACCGATCGCTCCGGCGTGACTCCTCACGCTCTGATCGAGACGCGACTCTTGATACCCCTGAGCCGCCACCATGATGGAATCGAAGTCGTACTGATCACCATACTGCCGGAAGAACTCGATGGTCTCCTCGAACCGCCGCAGCTCCTCGTCTGCCAGTGGGTTGAGCACGTACTTGGTGTCCTTCAGGTAGCGGTTGAAGAGGACATTCCCGAACAGAGTCCCCTTCTTGTTGCCCTTTACGAACTCGTTCACGACGGTAGCGAGCTGCGGGCTGTCTTGGCGAAACGCCCAGCCGATCTGGCCGTCGCTGTCGATGGCGATATCCGGGCGCACCGTTATGTTGTCGAATACCTGATCCCAGAATTCGGCGATATGACCGTCGACGATTGTCCAGGGGATAACGCCGTTGTTGACGAGCTCGAGGAAGTCCTCGTCTTCCAGGTACTCGGGCGCCGGCTGCAGATCGATTTCTGGCCTCCCCAACGCGCGCAGGGAGAGGCTGAGCCGCTCGAGGTTCTCGTAGTACGTGGTGGACTGCCGCAAGTAGATCGTCTGCCCGCTGAGATCC
>CALAKE010000327.1 GCA_937922775.1 uncultured bacterium
GAGAGAATCTGGCTGACGCCATTGTGGAGGATCCGGATCGCACCAGGACGTACGGTGAGGTGATCAACAAGGAGGGCCGCCGGCTTTCCGACATGGTCGAACGGGTTCTGCTCTTCTCCCGCATTCAGTCGGGCCACCAGAGCTACAAATACGAGCCGGTGCAAGTCGCGGCGCTGATCGATGATGCTGTGGATGCGAGTGGATCGCTAGTCGACGAGAACAGGATTGAAGTCCGCTTGCAGATATCGAGGAACCTGCCTGAAACCATGGCCGATGCAGGGGCCATCCGATCAGCCATCCAGAACCTCATCTCCAACGCCATCAAGTACAGCCCCGCCGGAACCGCTGTCGAGATCGAGGTGCGGGATGCCCGCGGCAAAGCGGGGCAGGAGATCCAGATCGCCGTTCGCGACGAGGGAGAGGGCATTCTGGCCGCCGACCTGCGTCATATCTTCGATCCCTTCTATCGCGGGCGGGGAGTCCGGGATGCCCAGGTCGAGGGTAGTGGGCTAGGACTGAGCCTGGTCAGGCAAGTTGTCGAGGCCCACGGTGGTAGGGTTTCTGTAGATAGCTCGCCGGGGAAAGGCAGCACGTTCCTTCTCTGTCTGCCGGTAAGACAGCCACCCGCCGAGAACGCAGACTGAGGCGCCAGCTGGTGAAGAAGATTCTGCTCATCGAAGATGAACCCGGGCTCGTGCTGACTCTCTCGGATCGGCTACGCAGCGAAGGCTATGAGGTAGAGAGCGCTGGAGAGGGAGGGAGCGGAATCGAGCTCGCCACGTCGCAGCCGTTCGATCTCATCCTCCTCGACCTCATGCTGCCCGACATGAGCGGCTTCGACGTGTGCAGAGATCTGCGCCAGCAGAAGATCCACACGCCGATCCTGATGTTGACGGCTCGAGCCCAGGTCGAAGACAAAGTCGTCGGCCTGAAGCTCGGCGCGGACGATTATCTGACCAAGCCGTTCGAGACCATTGAGTTGATGGCCAGGATCGAGGCTTTGCTGCGCCGCTCCGCCGCGGCGCCTGTCACCAGCGCCACCGGCGTATACGAGTTCGGTGACGTGGCAGTCGATTTCCCGAGTGCCGAGGTGACGCGTGGTGGAGAACCCGTGGATTTGTCAGCACGCGAGTTCCAGCTACTGAGCTACCTTATTGAAAACCGCGGGGTCGTGCTCTCTCGCGACCAGATGCTGAACGATGTATGGGGTTATGACGCCATGCCGTCGACGCGCACGGTCGACGTGCATATTTCCTGGCTACGGCAGAAGGTGGAAGCGAACCCCCGGCATCCTCAGTTCATCCTCACGGTGCACGGGCTGGGCTACAAGTTCGTTGGCTGACCGGCAACCATATCGAAGATCACGGCCCCTTCGCCTCGCTCCAGGATCAGCGTCTCGATGCGCTCGACGAGCTTCGCACGCCGGTCGAGAAGGTCCTCGATTTCTGCAGGCCTGAGGAAATCAGCAACCGCGGCGCGAATCTGGTCATCGCTTACTTCCCGAAGCCTCCGCCACAGACGGCGTTCGCAGTGGGTCACCTCTTCCGGATCCCGAAGCCTCGAGTTGCGCTGAAAGGCGCGCGTGTGATCGACCATCCAGACGTCCCAGTCGGACTCGATCAGAATGTTCCCGGGATTGCGGTCATCGTTGAAGATGAGCTGATCCCAAACCGAGATTAGCCTCTCGTTCAGGAACCATTCCTGAGGATCTGGCGGCTGCAAGCCTCGCTGGCGGCGATCGTTGCCGGTCATCGTGCCCTCGACCCAAATCTGCAGGCTGCCCCAACGACCGTTGACGCTGCGAGGTACCGCGGGGGGAACGTTCTCAAGCCCGAAGAGGCGGGCGAGCGAATATGCGGCACACTCGAAGATGGCGTTGTCGCGGAAGAACATGTGGAACCGGCCGCCGATACGAACGCGCTCGCGCGAGACGTCGACGGTACGGAAGATGGCGTTCATACGAATGCCGTTCTTTTCGAGCGTCACCTTGTACGGTCGGGTCTTGCTCCAGGTGAGCTCCTTCATCGCGGTGATGTCCGCCGTGCGCATGAATTCGATCACTTCATCGTCGTTGCGGAACGGCAGAGGAGCTCCGTCCGGGTCGAGCCAGATGCGAGCGCGCGCCGGTGCAGGTTCGAAGGGCTCTGCCTGAGGTGAAGCGGAGCCGGAGATCGGGGCAACAGGCCCGGCCGCCAGGGAGGGGACCGGAGCCATGGCGAAGATGAGAAGCGCAAAGGTGATTAGACGCACAGTAGTGGACATCGTTTGATGAGATTGGGCATTCAGGGTTCCGGTGGAGCTCCGCATCAATCTGTTCACTCCGACGGGGATCGGGCTACTGGGGAGCCCTGCACCTGAGTCTCGAAGCGGTTCCTGTAGCGAGCGTACGGGAGGACCCAGGTTCAACCAATTGTGTCGTGCCTACCTATATGACGCAGAAAATGGCCAAAAGGTTTCCCTCGCCGTCATCCGCCCGCCGCCAGGCGCATGAGCTGGCCACAAATCCAGGCACAATAGGTCCCGAGGGCATAGCCGAATACAGCCAGCAGAACACCTACGGGGGCCAAGGCCGGGGAGAATGCCGAGGCCACGATGGGGGCCGATGCCGCGCCGCCGACATTGGCCTGGCTGCCCACGGCGAGAAAGA
>CALAKE010000328.1 GCA_937922775.1 uncultured bacterium
CACACTCGTTTTGGTGTCGTATGCGTTGTTGGCCGTGTTTGCAGTAGCATTTGTATTCAGGTCAGTGAAGATCGCCAGAATGCCGGTGCATCTCCGCTGGGAGCTCGCTCCCGTGCCCCATGAGAAAGGCAAGGGACACTACGGCGGATCATTTCTGGAAGAGCCGGAATGGTGGTCGAAGCCACGCGAGAAAGACCACATCGCCGAGATTACATATATGGTCAAGGAGATCGCCTTCCTCAAGGCGCTCTTCGAGCACAATCGCCCGCTGTGGTGGTTCTCTTTCCCCTTTCACGCCGGCCTCTACCTGCTCACGGCGATGGTGGGACTGCTTCTGATCGTCGGAGGCGCTGGGCTGGCCGGGCTCACGATGCCCGCGTTTCTCACCACGCTCATTCGCGTGCTCGCGGCAACAGGCTACCTGTTGGGCGGCCTCGGAGCTTTGGGCCTCTTGTTCAGCCGTTTGTTCCAGCCACAGCTACGGTCGATCGCCACGCCGTTGACCTTCTTGAATCTGGTCGTCCTTCTGGCCTTCTTTATCACCGGCGCCTGGGCGGTCTTCTCGGTGCCCGAATTGGTGAACGGGCTGACCGGCTTCTTGGGTGCGCTTCTGAGCGCCAACCTCGGGGTCCAGTTCCCCGCTATCCTCACCGCGCATCTCTTCCTCGCGGGTCTCTTCCTCGCCTACCTGCCCTTCACGCCGATGATGCATTTCGTCGCGAAGTACTTCACCTATCACGAGATTCGGTGGAACGACGAGCCTTTGGTGCCCGGCAGCAAGATGGAGGCTGAGATTCAGGAGTTGCTGCAACAGCCCGTAACCTGGGCCGCGCCTCACCTGCGAGCCGACGGCAAGAAGAACTGGGTTGATATTGCTACGGACACGGCCAAGAAGGAGGCCGAGTGATGGCGACTCGGATACAGATTAAAGACATCAGCAAGAGTAGCTCCGAGGTCATGTCGCCGATTGGTCCGGACGACCTGTTCCCTTTGCCCGCACCCTATGACAAGATCGAGGATCAGCCGGGATGGAAGGAGCTATCGGAGGCAGCCAGCAGCCGGGTAGGCTCCACCCTGGACGGCGTAGTCGCTTCTGCGATCCCGACTCCCGAGACTCCCGAGGAAGAACAGAGGCTGGTCGACCAGTTCGCGGAAGGCCTCAAGAAGCTCCTTTCCAAGGAGAACAACTGGACCTTCCTGCAACCCCTCATGCTGTCGATTGAATACTGCGTCGGGTGTCAGACCTGCAGCGATGCCTGCCACATCTTTCAGGCCAGCGGCGGCAAAGAGATCTACCGACCCACGTATCGATCCGAGGTATTCCGCCGGCTGGTGAAAAAATACGTCAAGCCGGGCGGCAAGATCATGGCGCCCCTCACCGGGGCCGATGTCGACCTCAACTGGCCGGCTATCACACGCCTCTACGAGCTCGCCTATCGCTGTAACCTCTGCCGCCGGTGCGCGCAAACCTGCCCCATCGGAGTAGATAACGGCCTCATCGCCCACGAACTGAGGAAGCTCTTCAGTCAGGAGCTCGGATGGGCCCCTCCGGAGCTGCATGACAAGGGCACCGTTCAGCAGCTGGCCGTCGGCTCATCCACGGGAATGAACACCGTCGTGGT
Source organism: uncultured bacterium (assembly GCA_937922775.1). Lineage (GTDB taxonomy): Bacteria > Acidobacteriota > UBA890 > UBA890 > UBA890 > CALAKE01. Next base: position 1,623 of record CALAKE010000328.1, read on the forward strand.
CAAAGACAACGTCGAATTCATCGATGAGGACATGGCGGACGAGACCGGATACGAGGTGGAGACGCCTTGGGACAAGGAGGGGGCCGATGTCCTCCTCATTCACAACGCCGGTGAAATCCTGGCCTGGCCCGAGAACCCAGGGGCGTTCGCGATCATCTTGGACGCGGCGGGGATCGATTGGACCCTGGCCTCGGCCGCGGTCGGCTACGATGGCGTCAACTATGGCCTCTTCTATGACGACATGCAGCTCGCTCGGATCGCTCTGACACACGCCGAAGTCGCAAAGAAACTGAAGGCAAAGCGCGTCATCGCCGGGGAATGCGGCCATCAGCACAAGGCCATGGTCACGATCTCCGACCGCGTTCTTCCCGGGGATTCGGTACCGAGGGAGAGCTTCCTGCCGTTGCTGGAGGAGATCGTCTTCAGCGGGAAAATCGAGTTCGATCCCTCCAAGAATGACTTCCCCGTAACCTTGCACGATCCCTGCAATATTGTCCGCAACCTGGGCATCGTAGAGCCACAGCGCCGCATCCTCCGCTACCTGTGCCCGCAGTTCCGCGAGATGACTCCGCACGGCGTCGACAACTACTGCTGTGGAGGCGGCAGCGGCTTCGCCATTATGTCGCCGAACAACTTCGAGGACTGGCGTGTCAGCGTCGGCGGCCGGGTGAAGTTCAAGCAGATTCTGGACGCCTTTGCCGACCAGCCGGGACCCGAGGTGGAGAAGTATATCTGCGCGCCTTGCTCAAACTGCAAGGGACAGATTCGGGACATCCTCAACTACTACGGGGCTCTAGAAAAGAGCGGCATCACCTATGGCGGGCTCGTTGAGCTCGTGGTGAACGCCATGGTGGAGATCAAAGAGCCGTTCATCAAGTGGGAGATGCACTAGAGGCCTGGGGATCTCGGGTCGATTCTACTGCGGGCGCGGGGTGATCTGCGCCTGCCTTGCATCCACAGCCCCCGCCGCGTCCGACTAGTGCATTTCTCAGTCGGGTTGCTCTTCGGCGTCGGGGTGGTCGGTGGTATCGAGCTCCAGTGGAGGGTCGGGGGAACCGTCGCCCTTCGGCGGGATGATGTGCAGGTCCCGTTGAGGGAAGGGGATCATGATGCCCGCCACTTCGATCTCGCGATTGACTGCCACGTGTAGATCACTGAGGACGTCGATCCAATCCTCCATCAACGTCCAACAGCGCAGGCGGAAGTCAAGGGAACTGCTGCCGAAGCTGATCATCTGCGCCTTTGGCTCGGGATCCTGCCTCACTTTTGGATGTGCCCCGGCGACGCGCAGCAGGATTTCGAGCACTACCTCGGGCTTTGTCCCGTAGGCTACACCCACGAGCACCTCGGCACGCCGAATCTGGTCCGTCCGCGTCCAGTTGATGACTTCCTTGGCGACGAGATCGCCGTTGGGGATGACAATCTCGGCTCCGTCGAAGCTGCGAATGGTGCTGGCGCGGATGCCGATGTGCTGGACAGTGCCGAAGCGCTCGATCGTCTGCACCACGTCGCCGACCTTGATCGGGCGCTCGAAGATCAGGATGAGACCCGAGACGAAGTTGTTGACGATGGTCTGGAGGCCGAAACCGATTCCGAGGCTGAGGGCGCCAAAGACGACAGCGAGCTGCGTTCCGGTCAGGCCCAGTGCCGATGCGGCCATCAGGAGGCCGATTCCATAGACGCCGTAGTTGACCAGGCTCACCACGGATTGCGCGTCACCACGCCGCAGCTTGGCCCGTAGCAGAATCTCTTCCAGCATGAAGAACTTCACGAGACGCGCGACCAGCCACGTAGCTACGATGAGGACCGCGGCTCCGATGAGGCCATCGATCGAGATGGTCAAATCTCCGATCGACAGCTCAATCGAAGCGACATCCTCGTAAAGCTCCCGCAGAACAGCCCAACCATTGAATCGAACCAGCGTCCCTCCTGCCCAGGCCAGCACGGCGAGCAAGGTGATGGCTCTGATGGTTACCCTTTGCACGGATGCCCGGTTCCTGCGCAGGCTCGGCAGGACCTGCCCCAGCCGACTATCGATGAGCCGGGGTACGAGAACAGCCGCAGAGGCGACAAGAGTGGCCCAACCGAAGGCCGCGAATAGGCTCTCAATGGTTGTTTCTGTGAACGCCTTCGCGAGCTGCACCCAGCCGAGAATGTTGGCGATCAATGCTGCGCCGAGCACGACAGCCGCAATCGAGAGCAGCACCTGTGCGGCCCGGACCCAACCGCCCTTATCCTGAGCAAGACTACGGCCGCGAATCGCGGCCAAGCCGGTGCCGAGGAATCCCACGACTCCGACGATGAGCAGCAGTACCCGGGTGGACGGGGAGACGTCCGGGCCCGCAGAGACGATCCGCCCCAGCACCGACAACGCGGCCACTCCGTAAAGGAAACGGCGAGGGATTGCAGGGAGAACGACCGTCCCGAGACGCAGAATCGGCACCAGCGCCAGCAACATCAGGATGTCTGATGCCGCCCCCCCGGGGTAGCGAATGAGAAACATCGCCGTCGCCACGGCGAACGCCAGAGCGATCGAATACGGGCGCGCGAGGAGCTTGCGGACCGGTTCTGAATCCTTTGCCCCAGGAGTCACTTGCCTTCTCAGTTGGAGGGCGCCCTGGAGCAGCAGGAAAAGCCAGGCAAACGAAAGGATCAGTCTTCCGGCGTTGATCCGCACGTATACGTGCAGAGCACGGAACCAGTCACGAGTGACCACCCAAGCCTCGTCGACGACTGGCGGTTGCTCGACGTCACGGAACGCCGCCCAAAGGGGACGAGCATCGCGGCTGAATAGCCTTACACTCAGACCGACCGCGATGTCGTCGATCTGCTGCAAGACGTCGGAAATGAGCTCATGCTGGGACGCTAGGCGACCTGCCGTGCTTCCCACGACGTTGCGACGCTCGCGCACGCGCTCCTCGACGTCAACGACGTCGGCCAAAGTCGATTCGATACGCTGCCGCAGATCCGGATTCTCGACAACAACTTCCTCGAGAGTCCGCTCCCACAGCGCACGAACTTCCCGCAGCCTCTCTCTCTCCCGCCGCAGGATCTCGTACCGCCGATCTACCCTGGCTCGCCATCCCTGTAGCTGCCACTGCAGCCGCAGCCACGGCAAGCGGAGATCGTCGAGGTGCCGCAATGAGGTCCGGGCCGGGTCGACCGCATCGAGAGCAGCGCGCAGGGCGACGATCTCGCCCGCGCTCGCTCTGAGTGCCGAGTCGATCTCCGCGACCTGAGGCGACGGTCGGATGAGCGCTTCGATTCGCCGGAGGTCCGCCGCCAGGATCTCGGCACGCGCCGGGATGTCGCCCTCATCGATACTCTGGAGCTCTTGCGCCTCCGTCGCAGGCTCCTGTGGGTCGTCCACGTCGCCCGCCTCCTGACCAGGGACGGGGATCGGCTCCTGTAGCGACGGCTCCGCCATCACTGCGAAGGGGATCAGCAGCAGCAGGAGCGGAAGGAATGAAGTGCGGGAGACCGGGCGAATCATGCCGGAATCATATAGGCCGACGCATCGGAGCGGCCAGCTATCCGGAGATAGATCGTCACGCGGTCTCTATCCCACCAGACTCCTGACCTTCTCGATGAAGTCGTGTGGGTCGACCGGCTTGTCGACGAACATCTCGGGCTTCTCGAGCCCCTCTTCTCGCATCTGCTGGACCGCCTTCTTAAGCACCCCGCGGAGGCCGTCGTATTCAGGTTCCTCTGTGGCGTTGGCTTCCTCTTCCTCACCGAGCACCTCGGCCACTGAGGTCAGCATCATGACCGGGATCGACTTGAAATCGTCGTGACCGCGGAGCTGGCGGAAGACCACCCAGCCGGTCCGCTTGGGCATCATGATGTCGAGCACGATCAGGTCGGGATTTACGTCGCCTACCTTGTCGAATCCCTCTTTGCCATCGTAGGCGCCAAACGGCTCGTAGCCGTTCTTGCTCAGTGCCAGCGAGAGGTACTTAACGATGTTCTCGTCGTCGTCGATAATCAGAATCTTCTTAGGCATCAGGATCCTTCTTCTGTTCTGATGGGCCGCCAGCAGGAAGCGATACCCTGAATTTGGTTCCGTGACCGAGCTCCGACTCGACCTCGATGTCCCCGCCGTGCTTCCGCACGATTCTCGACGACATAGTGAGCCCGATTCCCGTTCCGAGCTTCTTCTTGGTGCTGAAGAATGGCGTGAATATGTTCTCCTTGACCTCGTCGGTCATCCCCTGTCCGTTGTCCTCTACGATGATCTCGACGCACTCGCCTTCGTCACACCCGCGAGCTCTCAGGACTACGACCGGTTTCTCTTCTTTTTCGTAGTCTTTCCAGAGGCAGGCGTCAATGGCGTTGGTCACCAAGTCCATCACTACCGAGTGTATTAGCCGTGGATCTGCCAGGATAGCCGGAGTATCCCGTTCCACGTCGAGTTGTAGAGAAATCCCTTTGTTCTGCGCCGTTTCCCGCGTGGTGACATAGACCGACTTCACCAGAGCAGCCACTTCGGTCGTCTCCAGCTCGGGCTGTAACTCCCGCACGTAGTTGAGCATGAGGGAGGACAGATTGGTGATATGTGTGATGCCTTCCTGCACCATCGTCCAGCCCTCTTCGAGCAGCGCCTTGTCATCTTCCTCGAGGGCGGTCTCGATCATGTATGAGCCCCCCTTGAGCGAGCTGAGCATGTTCTTCATCGAGTGGTGGATGCCGGTGACTGCCTGGCCGATGGCAGCGAGCCGAGCGTTCAGCAGAGACTCCCGCTTCAGACGGTTCTCCCGGGTAACGTCCTTGCTGATCCCGAACGTCCCCATGTGCCTCCCGTCGGGATCCCGAAGACGAGACAACGTCAGAATCACCTCTCGTACCTGGCCGTCTTTCGCCAAAAAATGCGTCTCGTAGTTGATGACGTTGTCTGTGTCTTTGAGTCGCTCGATAGCCACTCGCCGTTCGTTGGGATCGGCAAACAACATCTCGATCTGCTTGCCGATAACCTCGAAACGGTTGTAGCCGAGGGTAGCCTCAGCGCCTTTGTTGAATGTCCTAATACGGCCCGAGGGGCCAACGGTGATGATGATGTCAGCGGAGCTCTCGACGATTCCCTCCATGTAGTCCCGGGTGCTCTTCAACTCCATCACCGCGGACTGCAACTCGGTGGTCAGGGTCTCGAACGACTCGGCGAGCTCCCCGACCTCGTCTGTACCGAAACCCTCGAAGTCGAAGCTGAACTCCCCGGCGGCCACTTCTTCCATGCCCTCCACCAGTTTGGTGCTTTCGATCAGCTTGTTGACGCGCCTCCCCAGGAGGCGATCGAGTGTGTACCAGGTTGCCGCAATGCTGAGGACAGCGGTCAGTAGGAAGGCGATCAGCGAATGAAAGTAGCGAGTGGAGGTCATTGCGTCGACGTCGCGGAGTGAGAACTCCGCCTCCAACAAACCGAGCACACGGACCGACTCGGGATGAGCGTGACAGTCGGCATTGCTGCAGCGCGGCTCGTTCAAAACCGGCATCGCGACAGCCACGGCCCGATCTCCGGCTGGCATCTCGACTACGTGGTCGAAGCTGCTGGCCTCCAGACCGCGACCGGGATCGTCGAGCGAGTGGCACTGGCTGCAGGGCCAGGACTCCAGATCGGGCGCCTCTTCGGCATATGCCCTGTCCGCGGCGACCGAGTCCGGGTGCATGGATGCAACGATCGCCCCTTCATGCGACAGGAGACGAATATCCAGCCAGAGCGGATCGTGCTCGGTGAGGATGTCGATCAGCTCCCCGATGCCCTCGTTCGCCTGCTCCATCATGAGCCGGTCGAGGCCCTGAAGAATGGTCTCCAGGTGGGAATGTGACATGTCGTGAGCGGCGGCCACTGCGTCCCGCTCGTAGATCACGTTGCTGACGATCCCAGCTACCCCAGTCACAGTGATCAACACTGTGATGAACACCAGGTTCACTTTCCAGACAATCGAGTTCCACCTCATTGTCAGCTCGGTGCCGTTGTCAGCTATGCGTCCTCGTCGACGCCGTGTTCTTTGAGCGTTAGTTGTGGCTCCGTTCGATTCTACTGCTGTTTCGGCGCTGCCCGGCGACCGGCACGGATCGCAGCTACCACATCCGCCGGGCCTGCAGCGGAAGGCACCTCATTGATGTGCCTCCACTCGCGGCGACGAGCCCGGTCGGCCGCCTCCGGCCCCAGCGCCCACGCAATCGTCTCGGGGGTCCACCCAGGACTCTCTCGCTCTTCCTCGAGAGCGTCAACCTCGTCGGCATGCCTGACCACCCAGCCCGACAACGGTATCGCCCCGAGAACGACTCTCGCAGCGGGGGTTACCGGCAGCGGTACTTCCACAACCTCCGCCCCACTCAGCTCGAGCAGTTCGCCAAGCTCACCCGCCGGTGCGATGACGCCGATTCGCTCTCCTGAAAGAGGTCTCGAGCTGAACCAGTCCAGTTCCTCGAAGTGGCGTACCGTCGGGCCGATGACAAAAAGTGCCGGCGGCTTGATGCCGGCTTCGATGATCCGCTCGGCCAGCGTCGCGATGGTCGCTACCACGACGCGCTGTCCCGGCGTGGTCCCTCTCTCGATCATCGCTGCCGGCGTGTCGGGATCCATACCCCCTTCCATCAAGCTCTTGGCCACGTTCGGCAGGGCGGATACACCCATGTATCCCACCAGGGTGGCGCGGCGGTCCTTGCCGAGCAGGTCCCATCGAACCTGCGGGCCATCGCTCTTGATGGATTCGTGGGCGGTCACGAGCGTCAGTCGCACAACCTCATTGCGCTGCGTCACCGGAATGCCCGCATATGCAGGCGCCGCCACTCCAGCCGTAACGCACGGCACGACCTCGAACGGCACCCCGGCTTCCTGCAGGGCCAGGGCTTCTTCGCCGCCGCGTCCGAATACGAAGGGATCACCGCCCTTGAGCCGGGCAACCCGCTTGCCTTCCCGCGCCAGCCTCACGAGGAGGCGATTGATCTCGTCCTGCGGAACCGGATGATGTCCTTCTTCCTTGCCTACGCTGTGCAATTCCACGTGCGGGTCGAGGTCGCAGGGCAGAACCGTCTTGGCGAGCCGATCGTAGACCACGGCGTCGGCGGCCAACATGCGCT
>CALAKE010000329.1 GCA_937922775.1 uncultured bacterium
TTGCCATGATCAATATGACCTGCCGTGCCGACAAGGCAGTACTTAGGCTCGTCGAAGCGGTCTTTTGGGGATGCGGAGGTAGGTTTTCGTGGACCGGACATAGCACCAGAGTGTAGTCATGTAGAGGCTCTCCAACAAGCATCGATGTGGCGCTAACTCGTTGGCTTGCAAGGCCTTTCGTCCGCTGTTACATTCCGCCTCATGAACCAACCAGTGATCGTATCGGCCGGTAGACTGCCGAGCGGCCGGCTGCTCGGCACCCTCTCACCTTTCACTGCGACCGACCTCGGGAGCTTCGCCGTAAAGGCCGTAGTCGAGCGCGCAAACGTCGCCCCGGAGGACATCGACGAAGTCATCATGGGTCATGTTCTGCAGGCGGGGTGTGGCCAGAATCCAGCCCGCCAGGCCGCGTTGAAGGCAGGTCTGCCTCCCAAAGTCGCGGCGATGACCATCAACAAGGTCTGTGGCTCCAGCCTCAAAGCGGTCGTGCTGGCGGCGCAGGCCATCATGCTCGACGACGCCCGCTTCGTGGTCGCCGGGGGGCAGGAGAGCATGTCCAACGGCCCCTACCTGCTGCCCCGCGCGCGCCAGGGCTATCGGCTCGGTAACGCCGAGATGCTCGACGCCACCGTGCACGATGGCTTGTGGTGCGCATTCAACGACTACCACATGGGGAACACGGGCGAAGTCGTGGCGGACCGCTATGGGGTCAGCAGGGAGGAGCAGGATCTTTGGGCAGAGCGCAGTCACGCGAGGGCCGTTGCTGCTCGCGACACCGGCGAGTTCGACGCGGAAATCATCCCTGTCGAGGTGCCTCAGAGGAAGCGCGAACCGGTCATCTTCGACAAAGATGAGAGCATTCGCGACGACACCAACGTCGAGGGCCTAGCCAAGCTGAGACCGGTATTTCAGGCTGATGGCACGGTCACGGCTGGCAACGCGCCTGGAGTGAACGATGGTGCTGCCGCGGTGCTCGTGACGAGCGAGGCCGAGGCCGAGGCCGGAGGCTTGCCTGTCATGGGTCGCATCGTTGCGTATGCCACCAGCGGCATCGAACCCGAGCTTGTCATGATGGCTCCGGTGGATGCCGTCAACATGGTGCTCGACAAGACCGGGTGGGACCGCGATGATGTCGACCTCTTCGAGCTCAATGAAGCTTTCTCGGTGCAGGCCGTAGCGGTTGTCCGCGAGCTCGGTATCGATCCCGAGAAGGTCAACGTTCGAGGCGGCGCGGTGGCCCTGGGCCATCCGATTGGTGCCTCTGGCGCCCGCATTCTGACGACTCTGTTGTACGCACTCGCTGACCGCGGTGGGAAGCGCGGCATCGCGGGGATGTGTCTCGGGGGCGGCAACGCCGTGGCGCTGGCCGTCGAGCGCTCCTGAACTCTGGCTACGCGGACGCCATCACCGGTGGGCCGCAGGTGCGGCCTACTGTGGGAGCAAGGACCATGAGCATCGACAGGATAGGTGTGGTTGGCGCTGGCACCATGGGGGCCGGCATCGTGCAGGTGTGCGTCGGAGCTGGGCTCGAGGTCATCGTCCGCGAGCCGACGCAGGAGCTCGTCGACGCCGGGATAGGGAGGGTAGAGAAGGGAATCGCCCGTTGGCTCAAGAAGGAGATCATCGACGATGCGCAGGCCGGACAGATTCGCGAGCGAGTGACCGGCACTACGCAACTCGAGGATCTGTTCAGTGTCGACTTAGTGGTCGAGGCGATCATCGAGAACGAGGACGCCAAGCGGGAGGTGTTCGTCACTCTCGACAAGGGGTGCCCGGCAGACACGATTCTGAGCTCCAACACCTCGTCGATCTCAATCACCCGATTGGCGGCGGCGACCGGACGGCCCGACAGAGTCATCGGGATGCACTTCTTCAATCCCGTGCCGTTGATGTCCCTCGTCGAGGTGGTCCTCGGAGAGAGCACGAGTGGGGCAACCACCGATGTGGTTGTCGCCCTTGCCGAGAAGCTCGACAAGACACCGGTCACGGTTGCGGACGTGCCCGGATTCGTGTCCAACCGCGTGCTCATGCCGATGATCAACGAGGCGGTCTACTGTCTCTACGAGGGTGTCGCGAGCGCCGAGAACATCGACCAGGTGATGAAGCTCGGCATGGCACATCCCATGGGCCCTCTCGCTCTCGCCGATCTCATCGGCCTCGATGTCTGTTTGGCCATCATGGAAGTCCTGTACCATGGCTACAGCGACTCCAAGTACCGGCCCTGTCCGCTTCTGCGGCGTATGGTCGACGCGGGACATCTGGGCAGGAAGGCCGGTCGGGGCTTCTATACCTATTGAGAGGCAGCTGATCAGGCTGACCCATGCGGCGATGGCCTGAGACGGCCTGTGGCCCCGGGAAACGTCCGCGCGGGGTAGAGGACCGCACATGGGTACGACGGGTGGCCGGCAGATAGCAACGAAGACGGCAATAGGGGGCCTGCTGCTCCTGATGCTCCTGCCAGCAACTCCGATCTCAGGAGCTTCCATCACAGCTCCTCAATGGGCGACGGCCGCCAGGCTACTGTCGCTGGCTCAAGAACAAGCCGTTCTAGAGGAGCGCCTGGAAACGGTGCGGGCGCAGATCGAGGCTCTTCAGGTCAATCTGGGTGACCTGCAGGAACGACGCTCCTCCATGGTCAGCGAGTTCGAGAGGGTCGATATCCAGCTCGCCTTGAGCCGTCGGCAGCTCGAGTTGCATGGCCTGCGCCGGCAGGTTCTGCTGGAGGAATTGAACGCGCATCGTGCCGACGTCGAGCGCATGGATGCCGAGCTCATCCGTGCCAAAGAAGTGCTTTCCGCGCGCATCCTGGCTCTCTACCGAATGGGCCCGCTGTCATACTCCCGCTTCCTGCTGGCAGCAACTTCGGCGCAGGAAGTCATGACCAACTACCAGTTCATCACCCGCCTCGCCTCCAGCGATCGTTCCCTTGTGGCAAGGGTGCGCTTTCGACTCGCCGAACAACAGCGCGCCATCGTGGCGATGGAAGAAACTGAGAGCCGTCTCGCCGCGTTGCAGCAGGAAGAAGCCCAGACGGTGGCCGGCCTGGACGCACAGCAGAGTGAGCGCCGTCAGATTATCCGTCGGCTCGACGTCGAAGCGGATGCCCGACGGGCGGCCCTGACTCGTCAGGAGGACAGCGCTGCTCAGCTCGAGAGCATGATGACGCGGCTCATGGCCCAGGACACCCCCGAATCGGAAGC
>CALAKE010000330.1 GCA_937922775.1 uncultured bacterium
GGACCGGCGGGGGTGATCCATGCGGGCGACTGATGATCGGGCACGAGGCGGGGTCGGCGCGGGGTGATCGCCGTAGCGGACGCTTGAGCGAGCGGCGAATCGTCCACCCGACGGGCAACCTCTCCTACCGCGAGTGAACTGTCCGCCAAGGTGATTACCCCGTGCCGACCGGCAACAGAGCCCAACGACTGTCCGCCGCCGTGAGGTCCCCGGGGTGTTGCTCATTGACACGTCTGACGATCGGCGGCTAGCATTTCGCCGATGGGCAAACGACCCTGAGGTACGCGTACCGCGCTGGCCCTTCGGTAAAGGGGGTGGCGCGGTTGTTTGCATCTCGGGCTGGACACTGCGTCGTCCTGGCGCATGTGCCGCCACGGAAGGATCGCGCGACAACCGTAATGCGAAAGATCGCACTCGCCGACGGTGAACTGCAGCCTCTTTTCGGCGTGCACGACGAAAACTTACAGCATCTGGAGACGGTCCTCGATATCAAGGTATCGGCTCGTGACCGCGAGGTCTTCCTCGAGGGCGAAGAACCTGGGGTGGGGATCGCGGAGAAGGTCCTAACGGAGCTGGGGCGCCTGATCTCGCGCGGCTACTCGCTGCAGGAGGACGATTTCCGCATTGCGGTCCGGAGGGCCAAGGATTCCCCGGGGATCTCCCTCGAACGGTTCTTTACGGATCCCGGCATTCAGACTGCCCGCGATCGCCTCGTCCGTGCCCAGGGCACCAATCAGCGCCTCTATGTCGAGGCCATCCGCACCCATGACATCGTCTTCGCCATTGGCCCGGCGGGCACGGGGAAGACATACCTTGCGATGGCAATGGCGATTGAAACTCTGAATCGTCGAGCTGCCCGTCGCATCATTCTGGCGCGGCCTGCGCTCGAAGCGGGAGAGAAGCTCGGCTTTCTGCCGGGCGATATGTTCGAGAAGGTGAACCCGTACTTGAGGCCGCTCTACGACGCTCTCTACGAGTTGGTTGGAGTCGATCGTGCCAATCGCCTGATTGAGCGAGGCCACATCGAGATCGCTCCCATCGCATTCATGCGGGGTCGGACCCTCTCGGATTCGGTTGTGATTTTGGATGAAGCGCAGAACACTACCGCCGAGCAGATGAAGATGTTCCTCACGAGGATTGGCATGAACTCGAGGGCGGTGATCACCGGCGATGTCACTCAAATCGACTTACCGAATGGCCGAATCTCGGGGTTGGTCGAGGCGAGTCGTCTCCTGCGGGGTATACGAGGCATCTCCTTCGTGCAGTTCGACCAGCGGGACGTCGTTCGCCACCCGCTGGTTCAGGAAATCATCTCCGCGTACGAGCGCGACGGGGAAATGAAACGATCGGCCAAGGAGGCGGCCAAGAGGCTCGTGCCGGCGGAGGGCGTGGCGGACTCTGGTGGGGACAGAGGTGAGGCCGGCGATGAGTAGACTGCGATCACAGCGACGTCTGAGCAGGCGGATGACGATCTGGTGGAAGGACCTGCTGGGCTACGATCTGCTCTGGACGGTTTTGGCTGTAACTGCAGTCATGTCGATCGTCGTGCCGCAGGCGGGTTTTCGGTTTGCTGATTATACCCCCGGTGAGGTCGCGTTTACGGACGTCAAGGCGCCGGTGGACTTCCAGGTCATGGACCCGGTGTCGACAGAGCTCCGACGAACCGAGGCGGCCAGTAGAGTTCCCGATCTCTATGACTTCGATCCCAACGTGTGGCAACGGGCCTTCATGGCGCTAAATGCGCTGTTCTCTCGGGGAAGGTTCCGTCATGCACAGATCGATTCGACGTGGGCCGAGTTGTCGGAAGATCAGAGGGAAGGGCTGAGGGAAGAGACGCAGGCGTTGCTCGCCGGACCGCTCCCCGAGGGGGTCCTTCCCGTTCTTTGGGATGAGGAATTCACGGTCGCGACCGAGCTGCAGTTGGCAGGGAGCATCAAGGATATTCTCACCAATCACCGGGTTGGCACGTTGGTGCCAAGTCAGGCGAGCGGAGGGGCCGGCATTCGGGTGCGGGATATCAGCAATCAGCGGGAGATCCCGGTGACCGATCTCGAGAGCGTCCTCGACGTTGCCGTGGCCCGCGACATGTTGCGGCAGAGCATCGCCGACAGTTTCGAGATGCCCGCCGCCGCCGAACAAGTGATCGGAGAGCTCGGGGCTTCACTGCTGCAGCAGAATCTGACCATCAACAGAGATCAGACTTTGGCACGCCGGCAGCAGGTCGTAGACCTCGTGGAACCAACGTTCTATCAGGTGAAGCGGGGTAGAACGTTCATCAGAGCCGGTGACGAGGTCACGGAGGGGAATATTCGCGAGCTCCAGGCGATGGAGGAACAGCTCGGTGGCGGCCGGCCCGGCCTGGGGATTGTGGGAATCACCATTCTTGTTGCCTTGGCCGTGATCTCGCTATGGCGATTCGTCGTGCACTACCGGCAGCGCTTTCGCTACCAACGTGTAAAGCGCCTCTACATTCTCACTCTGCTGGTGCTTGTGGGGATGGTTGCGTTCATCCGGTTTTCAATCTTCGTGGCGGAGGCGGTGGCGACCTCTGCGGCGCGAGCGCCCTTCAATTCTCTCGATAGCTATCTGTACTCGATTCCTTACGCTGCGGGTGCCGTCTTGTTGTTGCTGCTGGTCGACACACAGGTGGCATGGGCATTCGCTGGCGCCTTTGCGGTCATCATCGGTGTCGTCACGCAGGACCTGGGCCTGACTTTATACGCGTTGGTGGGGTCGTTTGCGGGCATCTACGGCATGAGCCAGTACAAGCAACGTACTGCCTTGGCACAGACCGGTCTCCTGGTCGGCGTGGTCAACGCCGTCGCTGTGTTCGGCCTGTCGCTACTCGAACAACCCCCGGCTACATGGGAGATCATCGCCTTTTCAGCCATGTGCGCGTTTCTCGGTGGCGTGCTGGTTTCCATGCTCGCGACATTCGCACTGCCGCCTCTCGAGCACATCGTTGGCAGTCTCACGGACATCAAGCTCCTGGAGTTGTCCAACATGAACTTGCCATTGCTCAAGGAGCTCGCTGTGACGGCTCCCGGGACGTATCACCATTCCGTGGTCGTCGGGACTTTGGCCGAAAAGGCGGCGGAGGCAATCGAGGTCAATTCACTGTTCACGCGGGTGGCTGCCTACTATCACGACATCGGCAAGATGCAGCAGCCGCAGTACTTCGTAGAAAACCAGAAGGAGGGGCGAAATCCACACGACAAACTGTCGCCCTCCATGAGTGTCCTCGTCCTCACCAACCATGTGAAGGAGGGGATCGCCTACGGGGAGGAATACGGATTACCGCAGCCCCTGATCGACGTCATCCCGCAACATCACGGCACGCGGGAGATTCTCTACTTCCTCGACAAAGCCAAGCAGCTTGCTGGCAATGGGGACGAGATAAACCCCGACGACTTTCGATACCCCGGCCCCAAGCCTCAGACCAAGGAGGCGGCGATCCTGATGCTGGCCGACAGCGTCGAGGCGGTTTCGCGAACACTGACCGACCCGAGCCCCGGGCGCACGCGGGCGAGGATCCACAAGACCATACATGAGATCCTCGAGGACGGGCAGTTCGACGAGTGCGGCGTTACGATGGCGGATCTGGCCAAGATCGAGGATGCGTTCGTCGACGTGCTCGCGGGCATGCATCACCAGCGCATCGAGTATCCTTCAGGTGATGAGCAGGCCGAGAAGGCTGAGGGGAATGCGAGCTCAGCGTCGAGCGAAGAGTCGAGAGGTGCCTCAGGCGATATGTCAGAAGAGGTAGGGGTGAGCCTTCCCGATGAGGATCACGAAGAGGAACTTCCAGGTCAGGCCCACCATTAGCGCCGGCGTGCTCAAGGGAATCGCCGAAGTCGCCGTCTGCCATGTGGGCCGCGTTGCTGACTCGGCCTCATTTGTCTTCATCGACGACAGGCGGATGATCGAACATCATTCCGTCTACAAGGGGATCAACCGGCCGACTGATGTGCTCGCCTTCCCGGCGGGCGATCCTGACCCGACCGGTGAGCTCGACCTCGGTGACGTTGTCATTTGCACCGATCAGGCGGCTCGGCAGTCCTGTGGTCGGCGGGTCGGCTACCTCGAAGAGTTGTGCGTGCTCAGTTTGCATGGGTTCCTCCATCTTTTAGGTTACGATCACGAGCGCGATACCGGACAGATGCGGAAATTGGAGAAGGAGCTGCGCCCGAAGATCATGAGGATGGTGCATGAGGGCCTCTAGGGAGAGGGATGGAATGCGGAAAGCCGAAAGGGCGATTGCCCGGGGGACAATGTGACTGCAGGCCAGGTGCTCGGGCTTGCGACTTCGGCCATCGTTCTCCTTCTGGCAGCTGCTCTCGAGGTGGCGTTTCGGTCCACCTCGCGCATCGATCTTTTGCGCTGGGCTCAGGTGAAGATCATCGGCGAGGAGGAAGACAAGCCGCTGACGGGAGCACTGGAAGTCACCTATACGTCGGTCAGGTTGGCGCGGCAGCTCTCACTCCTGGTTTTGTGTGTCGTCGCTACCGTACTCGGTATGCAGTGGCTCGAGGGTTGGGGCGTTGTCGCCGTTCTGGGATGGGTTCTGGTGCTCTATGTGCTGTTCGACAAGGTGTTGCCATTTCTCCTCGTTGGAACGCTTGGCGCCCGCCGCATCCTGGCGCTCGGTCAGCCGCTCATCTCGATACAGCGGCTGCTTCTGGGCGGATTGTCCAAGGGGCTCTACCGTCTCTATCAAGGAAACCAGAGCCGTGCCGAATTCGAGCCGGAGGCGCCGGCGGAGGGTGATCTCGACGCGTTCCTGGACTTGGCCGAGGAGGAGGGCCTGGTTTCCGAGAAGGACGAGGCCTTGCTCCGTGGTGTGGCCGATTTTGGTGAGGCAGTCGTGCGCGAGGTGATGACACCGCGAGTCGATATGGTCTCGATCGAGGCGAGCACCACCATCAAGGATCTTGCCCGCTTGGTCAATGAACACAAGTTCTCGCGCGTGCCCGTCATCGGCGAGACGGTCGACCAGGTCGTCGGTATCGTCAACATCAAGGATCTGGTTGAGGCTTTGTCCGAGGGCGCTCTCCAGAGGCGGGTCACTGAGATTGCGCGTCCGGCGATCTTCGTTCCCGAGACCAAGCGAGTTCGCGACATGCTGAGTGAGTTCCAGCGGTGTCGGGAGCATCTCGCCGTCGTTGTCGACGAATATGGCGGCACAGCCGGCCTGGTCTCCATCGAGGACCTGCTGGAGGAGATTGTCGGGGAGATCCAGGACGAGCATGAGGACGAAGATCTGGCCGTCGTCGAGCAGGATGATGGCTCGGTAATCGCGGACGGAAAGGCCGAGGTGGAGGAGATCGAGCGAGCACTGCAGGTGGAACTGGGCGATACGGAATTCGAGACGGTCGGGGGTATGGCCTTCGTGCATCTCGGCTATGTGCCTCGCGCGGGGGAGGAGTTCGAGTTCGGCGGCCTCCACGTCACGGTGCTAGAGGCAGACGACCGCAGGGTGTATCGAGTGCGGATATCCAGACGATGACTGACTCCGGGCACAGAAGCGGCATGGTAGCCCTGTTGGGTCGCCCCAACGCGGGCAAGTCGACCCTTCTGAACCAGATGGTGGGCACCAAGGTCGCCATTGTTTCCGACAAGCCCCAGACAACACGCCACAGGATCCTGGGCGTGCTCACACGTCCGGAGGGCCAAGTCGTCTTCGTCGACACGCCCGGGGTGCACCGGCCACATTACCGGATGAACAAGAGGATGATGGATACGACGCGCCACGTGCTGGCCGACGTCGACGTGGTGGCCCTGCTGATCGACGCGACGGAGTCGTTGGGTGGCGGAACCAAATACACGCTCAGTCTTCTGAACGAGGTGGGTACACCCGTCATCCTGCTCCTGAACAAGATCGACAAGCTGAAGAAGGAGAAGCTGCTGCCGCTCATCGACACCTTGAGTGGGGAGTACGATTTCGCCGAGATCATTCCCATCTCGGCCTTGCGGGGTGACAATTGCGAGCTTTTCTTCAATGCCTCCTTGAAGCGCTTGCCGGAATCAGAGCCTCTTTATCCGGAGGACGCGCTCACGAATCGCACCGTACGATTCTTGGTCGCGGAGCTGGTGAGAGAACAACTTCTGCATCGCACCCGAGATGAGCTTCCGTACACGACCGCGGTTACGGTTGAAGACTGGGAAGAAGGCGAAGGAAAGCGTGCAACCACCCGGATATCGGCTACTATTCTGGTTGACCGTGACTCTCAGAAGGGAATGGTCATCGGCAAGGGCGGCCGCATGCTCCGGGCGGTCGGAACTGCCTCACGCAAGGAAATAGAGAAGCTTCTCGATCAGCACGTCTTTCTGGACCTCCGGGTCAAGGTGAGGGCTGGATGGCGTGAGAATGAGCCGATTCTCGACAAGCTGGAGATCGAGACGTAATGTCTCAGCCACCCGTCAGGACGCTGGTTGATCCACTGCGCAAGCTGCTGCGCAGGGGGGCACGCGCGCATGCCAGCAACATGCTGAGCAAGCTGCATCCGGCGGACGTTGCCCGGCTCATTCCCCACCTCGATGAGGAGCAACGTTCCGAGGTGTTCTCGTTGTTGTTGCAGGAGGATGCGAGCCGCGCCGCCGACATGATCACCGAGCTCAGCACCGACCAGGCTGTCGAGCTATTCGAGAGCATCTCGGACCGGCAAATTGCGGCCGTCATGGCCGAGTTGTCCTCTGACGATGCCGCCAACCTCATCCCGGCGATGCCAGAAGAGCTCTCCGAGCGAATCCTCGGCCTCATGGAGGAAAGCGAGTCGGCTCCCATTGAGGGCCTTCTGACTTACGAAGAGGAGACAGCCGGGCGCATCATGAACCCCGACGTGTTCGCGCTCGAGGAGCATGTGCCGGTCAGTGAGGCGATCGCTGCCTTGCGCACGTCGAGATCCGAAGATCTCGAAATGGTGTTCTACCTCTACGTTGTCGACGATCGCGGCCACCTGGTGGGCGTTTGC
>CALAKE010000331.1 GCA_937922775.1 uncultured bacterium
AGCTGCCTGCAACTGGGGCAGGTGAGCGGCTCGTCTGATCGACCACCCGAGTCTAGTTCCGAGCTCGTTTGCTGCCAGCCACGGACCCACGTGACGATCAGCGGGGAAAAGGGTCGAGCACGGAACCCCAGGGAGGCGCGGGGGCGTCGCCGCAGCGGACGCTTGAGCGAGCGGCGATGCGGTTGCCCGACGGGCAAGTACTCCTACCGCGAGTGAACTGTCCGTCAAGGTGATGCCCCCGAGCCGACCGCCGAGGTGATTACCCCCGCCGACCGCGCGGATCCCTGTCAGTCTGCCGCTGCAGTGCGTTGACCACCGGGATGGCCACCAGTACGCCGACGGCTACCGCCAACACGTTGATCCTCACATCCTCCCAGTCGAAGTAGCGCCGCGGCCAGAGGATCTGCAGAAGCTCGTCGAGGAGGCCGATGCCGCTGCCTACGATCAGCGCGAGGAACGCCGGCCGGATCCATGCGGGGTTTTGGTTCGCTTCCTGAGAAGAGGCGCTTTCCGGGTTCGACCAGCCCGCGTAGAGCAGTCCCGCAAGCAGACCGTAGCCGACGTAGTGCAGGCGCTCTTGTGGGAATCGAGCGGACATTGTGCCGACGCCATAGAGTGTTACTGAGAGTGCGATCAGGCAGCGATCACGGAAGGTGGTGAGACGCCAGAGGCGTGCCCCCAGGACCACCATGAGCAGACCGCCGATGGCCACGAGAACGTAGGCGGTGCGATTCAGGGCCACCTCTCCCCAGGTCGCCTTGAAAAGGTCGATTCCGTAGCCGAGGAATGACTGCGCCGAAAGCAGCACGACGACATACACGCTCACGAGGATCCAATAGGACCTAGCCTGCATGGGTTCTCGAGGTCATTGCCCAGTGCCCACACCGCCTCCTGGCGGCTGTGCGGGTGGGGTGGTTTCGGGGGCGATCTCCGTGCAGGGGCAGCGCTTCACTTCTTCTTCCTCGGGTGGCGGCACCCGAACAGTCCACGTCACCAGCTCTCCTCCTGCAAAAGCAGCGGAGCGATCATCGTAGTCCCAGCGCAGATCGAGCCCGGGGATTTCCCCTGCAAGGGTGGTTGATGTCGGCTCCCCCCAGGCTAGTCCTACTTGTTCTGTGGTCATGCCGGCGCGAACGCGCCCGGCGAAGACCAACTGCTTGTCCTCCAGAGCCCAGTCGCTGGAAGATACCTGGTCCCAGATTCGTTCGATCTCACTGATCGGGCGCGTAGAGACTGCGAGAGCCGTGCGTGCGTAGGCGCGAATCGGCTGATAGCTCGATACCGTCACCGTGTGAAGCGGAATCAAGGAGGGGTCCAAAGTCTGAGGCCATGTCGACAGTCGCAAGGTCGCTTGCTCGAGGATCACACCCCCCGCCTGCTCGACGGCGAGGCTGGTATCAAGAGGCAACAACCGCACCGTCAGCCACTCAGCCCCATCGGGAACCGTGAACGCCAGGCTCAGCTGCGTGGATGTCACGTTTACAGGGCCACCTCCGGAGAATCTCTCGCCGCCGACCTCGATGTCGATTCCGACAGAGGCCGAAGCAGTGGCGTTCGGCGGGGTGCGAGCCCAGATATCCAGGGTGAGCTCTCGCCCATGTAGCTTGCCGACAATCTCCGGCCCGAGATCCTGCTGCAGGAACACTGCGTGACGTCGAGCGCTGTCCTGCAGCGTAATTCCTCGGGGTGGGGCTGATCTGAATACCCTCGGCGGAGCGGAGGTAGCGGTTGTCACGGTGGGAAGAACTACGGACGTCAAGTCGCGGAGCCCGGTTCTCGAGTCGGGTTTCCAAGCATTGGCCTCTAGCTCGGGGGCAGGAATTGCCGGGGCTACTTCGACCGTGCCGACGACAACACCGCGCGGGTCCGTAGCGCCGAGCAGCCGCCAGCATGGAACATCGAAGCCTCCGGGGGCCTGTGGGCCAGACCTGTCGACAGCGAAGGACGGGTTGCCGAGAAGGCCGAACGATGATCCGAGATACTGCACGGGCCTGAGTAGCCTCCACGTCGTGCCGTTCCAGCGAAAGAGCAGGGGCAAGAGATCAGGAACATGGAGCTGGCCGGGAATCGGCTCGCTCGGCCACGACCCGAGCTCCTGCATGCCGCCGAGTATCTCGATTGCCTCCTCTGCGACATCAAGGGGAACAGATCGGGCACCCACTCCCATCAGATCGCCGAACTCGAGATCGTATTCCGGGCCGAGCGCCACGACGCTTGTCCACCAGCGACTCGAGCTGTCGGCCGCTGGTGCTGCGCCCGCGGCGGCAGCCGGGGCGGTGCCGGAGCTCATCGAGGCCGGGGCACGGAGAACAGCCGTGGTACCTGACACCTGCGAGTATTCCCATTCATTGAAGGGTGCCAAGAATACTTGCTCATGACGCTGCATCTTCCACGGGTAGGCGACAACCGACCAATCGCGCCCGAAATCATCGGTGCCTTCGCCAATGAACTCCAGCGAGCTGCCAACCTCCATGGTCAATATGACAGGGGCGCTTCCGCTCGAGTCCACGCGTAGCGGGGCAGGCTCGAGGAAGAAGGCTCGTGCCGGGAGCTCTGTGGAGATCGTCTTCGGCAGAGGACCGTGGAGCCCTTCTGCCACGCCTTGCCCAGGGAAGCTCTTCCGCGGCTCCGCTGTACCACTGGTCGCCGACCAGCCGGACAGCAGCAGGGCGACACTGCAGGTCAGCGTCGCAATCCGATTCCCATGGACAAAGAGCATCGATCGTCGAACCTCAACCCACGGATTCGCCCGGCTCGATGTCGAATACTTCGACATCCAGGCCGCGAGCATCGCATTCGGAACGCAACGCGTCGGGTGTGCCAGTGAGCAGCGGAAAGGTGCCATAGTGCATCGGGATCACCCGGGAAACGCCCAGGAGCTCGCAGGCCTTGGCTGCCTCGAGTGGCCCCATGGTGAAATGGTCACCAACCGGGAGCATGGCGAGGTCCGGCCGGTAGAGCTCGCCGATCAGGGCCATGTCGGAGAACACAGCCGTGTCACCGGCGAAATAGACACGCTTGCCGTTCTCGAAGGTGATGACGTAGCCGCACTCGTTGCCACCATAGCGGATCTCTCCGTCCTCGAGGATGCCACCTGAGTGCACCGCGTGCACCATCGTGACATCGAGGCCGAGCACCTCCTGCGTCCCGCCCTTGTTCATGGGGCGCATTACATCATCGGGGAGCCCTTTGGTCTGCAACCAGTGCGAGAGCTCGAAGATGGCCACCACGGCCTCGGGCGTTGTCTGCTGGTAAACCTCCACGGCGTCTGCCAGGTGGTCGAAATGCCCGTGTGTAATGAGCATGGCATCGAGGTTCTCAATTCTCATGTGATCCTGTGGGCACGCGGGGTTGTTCATGACCCAAGGATCAACGAGTACCTCGAGGCCCTCAGGACTCGTCATCAAGAAAGTCGAGTGCCCCAAATATTTGAACCGTACATCCAGATCGAGGGACATGCGTCACTCTCCTTCTGGTTGGAAGGGAAGGTCTGAAACTCGGGCCGTCAGCGATCCGCCCTCCCCTGGCAGCAGTGCCAGCTCGGTCCCCGCAGCGGCAAACTCACGACGCACGTAGCCAAGACCGATCGGACCGAGATCCGGCGACACTGCCACCGAAGTCACTTGCCCAACGTCTTGCTCCTGTGCGAACAGGCGGCCTCCTCGCGTCGCCGGTTCGATGAAGCGGAGACCGACCAGCAGGCGATTGACATTGCCGCGGTAGTGGATACGGGCCACTGTCTCTTGACCAAGGTAACAGCCCTTGTCATAGCTGACTGCGACGTCGAGGCGGGCCTCCTGGGGGAACTGCTCGCCGGTGAGCTCGGAG
>CALAKE010000332.1 GCA_937922775.1 uncultured bacterium
GGCCATGCGCAAGCGCAGCATGAAGCAGGAGCTCGAAGCGCTCACCGGTGAGATGGTGGCCGGTGGGATTCGCCTGGAAGAGGCGATGAGGGAATTCGAGGTCCACTTCATCATGCAGGTTTTGCAGGCGCACAACGGCAATCAAAGTCGTGCCGCCGATGCCTTGGGCATGCATCGGAATACGCTGCGCAACAAGCTGCGGCGCCTCGGGCTAGCCTGAAACTGAGCCGAAGCAAGGCAGGAGATCGACCGTAGCTCGGAGTGGTTTCCACAGTCGTCCTGCTTGACCGAATCGCGCGCCGTTGCTACACTTAGCACTCCCGCCAGGAGAGTGCTAGGAGCCCTTCAGGCTCGCAATTTCGAACGAACTTTCAACTTCCCGAAGCGAATCCATCAGGACCAAGGAGTGCGAGATGGCAAAAAAGGGTAAGGCAACAACCAAGGTACGCCCGCTGTACGACCGCGTGTTGGCCCGGCGCCTCGAGCCGGCCGAAGAGGTGAAGGGCGGAATCATCATTCCGGACACCGCTAAAGAGAAGCCTCTCGAGGCAGAAGTCGTCGCAGTCGGCGCGGGTCGGCGGCTCGAAGACGGCACGCGGCTTCCGGTCGAGGTCGAGACCGGCGACCGGGTTCTCGTTGGAAAGTACTCCGGTACCGAAATCAAGTACGACGACATGGAGTACATCATCCTCAAGGAAGACGAGATCCTGGGGATCATTAACTAGCCAACAGGCCGCACGGCCGCAGCAAGACTGAGAACGGAGAATCCCAATGGCAAAATCGATTGTCTACGCCGAGGATGCCCGAAGAGCCATCCTAAATGGCGTCAACAAGCTCGCCAATGCAGTCAAGGTCACGTTGGGCCCGAAGGGTCGTAACGTGGTCCTGGAGAAGAAGTTCGGTTCGCCCCAGATCACCAAGGACGGCGTCACCGTCGCCAAGGAAATGGATCTGGAGGACCCCAACGAGAACCTCGGCGCCCAGCTCGTCAAAGAGGTTGCCAGCAAGACCTCGGACGTGGCCGGGGACGGAACCACGACGGCGACCGTTCTGGCCCAGTCCATCTATGCTCATGGCATGCGCAACGTCACGGCGGGCGCCAACCCGATGGCCCTCAAGCGCGGCATCGACATGGCGGTCGGCGCGGCGGTCGATGAGCTTCGCAAGCAATCCAGCCCGGTCAAGGGCGACGCCATCGCCAACGTCGGCACCATCTCGGCGAACAACGATCCCACCATCGGCGGCATCATCGCCGAGGCTATGGACAAAGTCGGCAAGGACGGCGTCATCACCGTTGAAGAGGCCAAGGCTCTGGAGACCAGCCTCGACGTTGTCGAGGGGATGCAGTTCGATCGCGGCTATCTTTCGCCTTACTTCGTGACCGACCCGGAACGCATGGAAGTCGTCCTCGAGGATGCCTACGTGCTGATCCATGAGAAGAAGATCTCGGCCATGAAGGACCTCCTGCCGGTACTCGAACAGATCTCGCGCATGGGCCGACCCCTGCTCATCATCGCCGAGGACATCGAGGGCGAGGCGTTGGCGACGCTCGTGGTCAACAAACTGCGTGGCACGCTGAACGCCGCGGCCGTCAAGGCGCCAGGCTTTGGCGATCGTCGTAAGGCCATGCTCGAGGACATTGCCATTCTCTCCGGCGGGCAGGCCGTCAGCGAGGACCTCGGCATCAAGCTGGAGAACGTCAAGGCCGAGGATCTCGGCCGGGCCAAGAAGATCGTTATCTCAAAAGACGACACCACGATTATCGAGGGCGCCGGTAAGGCCTCCGAAATCCAGGGTCGCGTCAAGCAGATTCGTGCGCAGATCGAAGACACCTCCTCCGACTACGATCGAGAGAAGCTGCAGGAGCGTCTTGCCAAGCTCGTAGGTGGCGTGGCGGTGATCAACGTCGGCGCCGCGACCGAGACCGAGATGAAGGAGAAGAAGGCTCGTGTCGAGGACGCCATGCACGCTACCAAGGCCGCTGTCGAAGAGGGCATCGTGCCAGGTGGTGGAGTTGCCTTGCTCCGGTCCCAGAAGGCTCTCGACAAGATCAAGGTCGAGGGCGACGAGGCGGTTGGCGTACAGATCGTCCGTCGTGCGCTCGAAGAGCCGCTGCGTGAGATCGTCAACAACGCGGGCCTCGAAGGCTCGATTGTCGTCGAAAAGGTACGCGACCTGGCGACGACCAAGGGCTTCAATGCCGAGACCATGCAGTACGAGGATCTCGTGAAGGCAGGTGTTGTCGATCCCACGAAGGTCGTTCGTCACGCGCTGCAGAATGCCGCGTCGGTGGCTGGCCTGCTGCTCACAACCGAGGCCTTGGTTTCCGAGATCCCGGATGAGAGTGACGCTGCGGGTATGCCCCCTGGCGGCGGCATGGGCGACTTCTAGAGCCCGATAGCATCGCGCTCGATATCGAAGCTCATTTCGAGGAGCCCCGGGGACACCGAGTTGGTGCCCCGGGGCGTTTCTCGGTCACTTGCCGCTTTTCGCATCAACCGGATTGCAGCCGAGGTAGTCAGAATCCAGCCCCCGAGGAGCAATGGTGTATTGGCCGATTCATGCCTCGGCTGTTACGATTGCTTCAAATCTCGCCGACGATTTCGCGTCTCAACCGTCTTATCATCTAGAGTTCCTTCCCCCATCAAGGAGAATGTACGACCCATGAAGCTCAAGACCTGGATCGCTCTTGCCTTGCCGCTGGTGATCGTCGCTACTCTCGCTCTCGCTCTGCCTCTGGGGGCACAGCAGGCTTCGATGCCCAAGATCGCCGTGATCAACGGTGATCGTGTTATCGAGGAGTCGAATATCGGACGGACCGTGTCGGAGCAGGCACAGTCCAGAGCCGACGAATGGACCACTCGCATCGAGGCAAAGCAGACCGAGCTCAACGACCTCGCTCGGCAGCGGCAGGAGCAGGCGCTGACCCTCAATGAGGAAGCTCTCATCCGGCTCGACGCTGATATCGAGCAGAGGAACGTGGAGCTGAATCGTTTGCGCGACGACGCCAACCGCGACCTGCAGGCTCTGTCGGCCCAGTACCAGGGCCAGATCAACGCCGCTCTGGTGCCCGCCGTTGAGCGAATGGCGGCAGCAGGTGGCTACGATCTCATTCTGGACACGCGCGTTCAGGGTCTTCTGTACTTCAGCGCCACTCTCGACGTCACGGATGAGTTCATCACCATGGTCAACGAGGGTGCCGCAGGCGGCCAGCAGTAACGACGCGTGCCGCACACGAGTAATGTGAGGCTTTCGGGTCTCACCTGTTCAGTGATTCCGACTCACGAGGCAGGGGAACCGCTGCCGGGTTTTCCGGTGGAGGAAAGTCGGGACTCCACGGGCCGCGTGCTGGGTAACGCCCAGCGAGGGTAACCTCGGGCTAGTGCCACAGAAATAATACCGCCGCCGAATGCTCGCTCGTCGAGCCGGAGGTAAGGGTGCAACGGTGGGGTAAGAGCCCACCAGTGCCGGCGGTGACGTCGGCAGCTCGGTAAACCCCACGTGGAGCAAGGCCAAATAGGGGAGCACGGGGAGGCCCGCCTCAAGCTCCCGGGTAGGCCGCATGAGGCGGCGAGCAATCGTCGCCCCAGATTCATGGTTCCCACCCCGGCTGAGCCGGGGCAACAGGATCCCGCTTATTCGCCTCGTGAGTCGGACCTGCTTTAGGTGTTTTCATTCGTCGCCCGATTCGGTGATAATCGCACCATGCGGAAGAAAGGGATGGACGCGGGGCAGAGCTCCTCGGATCCGCCGGCGGCCGAGGTGCAGCTTCACGAGGCGATCGCGAGCGTAGAGCGCGCACGTTCGCTGCTGGAGCTCAGGCGCACGGTATCGCGAAACATTCGTTCCGCCATCCGCTGCCTGCTGGCGGCGCATGAGAAGCTTGAAAACGGTGAGCCTCTGACCGTGGTCGAGCTCGAGCTCGTGAGCGCCAGCCTTTGGTCAGGCGCCGCAGAACATGACGTCAAGAGTCACGGCAACCTGGGCGGCGACAACGCCGATCCAATCTCCGAGCTGCGCGCATTTCCACGCTTCCGAGTGAAGCGACCCCTCGAGCTCGAGCCTGATCAGCTGCTCACCGCCACGGAAGGCCCCCGCGTCCCGATCATCGGCTCGACGGTCAACCTCAGCCGCGGGGGGCTACTCGCATACGTAGATCAGGGCATTCTCAGCAAGGGGCGTTACCTGGTCCATCTGGCCCGACAAGAAGATGGCGCCGGCGAGGATGGTGCCTGGGGCACGGTACGCAGGTCGAGGTCTCGCGAGGAGGGATGGGAGATCGGAATCGAATTCGAGCAGCCACTCGCCGATCTGAAGGAGTTTCTGGCGTTCTCCGATCCCGATCTTCTCGACAAGCTGTAGGGCGCGGCCCTAGAACGGGATGTCGTCGTCGGTTACCGAGGCGCCGGACCGTTGATCGTCAGGGGCAGAGGGGCCCGAGTATCCGCCTTCGTCTCCGCGCCGGCCGAGCATTTGCATGTTGAGGGCCTCAATCTCGGTCGTATACTTGTCGTTGCCGTCGCGGTCCTGCCACTTGCGCGTGCGGATCCGTCCTTCGATGTAGACCTGCTTGCCCTTGTGGAGATACTCGCCACAAATCTCAGCGAGCCTCCGCCACGCGACGATCTTGTGCCACTCCGTGTGATCGGTACGCTCCCCATCCTTCGTCCAGGACTCAGTGGTTGCGAGGGTGAAATTCGCGACGACGGTTCCGTCCTGTGTGTAGCGGACTTCCGGGTCACGGCCGAGATTGCCAATGAGAATGACCTTGTTGATTCCTTGCGCCATGTTCTTTCCTTCCTAGATACGTTCAGCCCATGCTGTGGCAGATATTACACCAGGCCCGGCCAGCGCAATTCACCGGATATGCTTCGAGCTTGGTGTCTCATAGTTCTGAGACGGCCACGGAGGCGCGTCTATCGCAGACAGCCAACAGGAAGCGGCTCCTGCATCTGTTCGAGTTGCAGGCAGGCGATCAGGAGAGCGTCCGTTCCGGGATGATGCTCCACAACGCTCCTCAACTCCTGGATGCCCGCATCAGGCTGTCCGAGCTCGATGGCCTCGAGAGCGGCTCGGAGCCTGGCTCCAGCCACCATTTCACTCGTGGGATACTCCAGGATGACCCGCAAAAATCGTCCTCTCGCCTCGCTGTGTTCTTCCTGTGCGGAGAGGCATTCGCCGATCCAGTAGAGCGCTTCGCCCGCCTTCTCACTAGCTGGATAGCGTCGCAAGTACTCTTCAAATCCATCCACGGCCAGAACGTACTCTCCAGCCAGGTAGTCGGCGAACGCGGCGTCAAAGACGACGCTGGCCGTGTCGGGTGGCGGTCCCTCCTCCACCTCGGCCTGCGTGCGCTCCGCCTGTTGCTGGGTCTGATCCGGAGGACTCTGCTCGCTCGGCGTGGCTTCCGCTTGCTGCCGTGCCTGTGCCCGTAGCTGCTCCTGCATTGTCGCCAGCTGGGCGGACAATGCGGTCACCTGTTCCGCAAGGGTCAGGAGCTGCTCACCCAGGGAGCCGATTTCCGATTGCAACGCTCGCACGTCCGGAGCGGGTTCGCCCGGTTGAGTGGGTACCGGGCTGACCCCGCCCTCTAACTGTCGCCTGATCTCAGTCAGCCGCAAGGTGAGGTTGTGTTGTGCCGCCTGCAGATCGGCGATCTGGGCTTCCAGGGTATCGACACGATTGTCGGTGTCAGCCACGCGCTGCTGTACCGAGGAACACCCCCCCGCCGCAGACAGAGACAAGATCACACACCACGCCGCAAGTCGCTGGCGCGGATTCCTCGTCACGACGCCTTCAGCTGCTACGGAGTGTCTGAGGAGGCAACGACTTTGAAGTCGGCCCGCCGATTGCGCGCCCACGCCGCTTCATTCTCGCCCTGGGCGACAGGACGCTCCTCGCCGTAGGAAATGACCTCGACCCTGTTGGCCTCAACGCCAAGGGACACCAGGTATTCCATGGTGGCCGTCGCACGACGGTTTCCAAGCGCCATGTTGTACTCGCGCGTGCCGCGCTCGTCGCAGTTGCCCTCGATAAGGATCGTGGTGCCCTGGTTCTCGCGCAGCCATTGAGCGTTGGCCTGCAAGGTCGGGCGCTGGTCTGCGCGGATCTCAGACTTGTCGTAGTCGAAGTAGATCGTTCTCAGGACGCCCATGCGATTGAGCTCTTCGGGAGAAAGCACCGAGGGGCTGGGGTCCGCTGCTTCCCACTCTCCGGCCTCGGGGGCCTCGGTTTCGCGAGGCGCCGGGGCGGGTGCTGGCGCCTCGGGAACTGGCGCGGGCTCGGGCTCGGTTGCAGGAGGTTCCTGGCCGGAGCATGCCGGCAACAACAATACGAGTCCAACGAGTAGCAAGGCGATACTGAGACGACGCGTGGTGATGTTCATTCCGCTTCTCCTCCGTTCGATGAGCCCGCTCGGGGGTTATTGTCGACCGCCCCATGCCGGGTTCGTGTTATTCGCCTCTCGGGTCAGTGCCCGCACTCTGGTGCCATCGATTCCCATGGCGTAGATCTGTGTAGTGTCACCCTGAGTCGATTCGTACGCAATCTGTCGGCCGTCCGGCGACCAGCTCGGCGCCTCGTCACGTCCGTAGCCGCGCGTCAGGGGGACACTCACGTCCGACCTGAAACTGTACACGAAAACCTCGAAATTGTTGCCCCCTACCGACGCCGTATAGGCAATTAGGTCCGCCTGAATAGGATTCCACGCGGGGTCGTCGATCTGCGAGCCGCCCACGCGCAGACGCCGAACGTTGCTCCCGTCGAAGTCCATCATATAGAGATGCTGGCTGCCAGCTCGCGTCGATATGAAGGCTATCTGTCGCCCGTTCGGCGAAAAGGTCGGCGACGTGTCGATTGCCGAATTGTGGGTCAGGCGCCGCACATCACTGCCGTCAGGCCGCATGACGTAGATTTCCGAATTGCCATCACGTGATGACGCGAGCGCCATCCAGTCACCATCCGGCGACCATGTCGGAGCGGCGTCCATCCCTTCCGAGGTCACGATCGGGCGCGGCGCTCCACCGCCACGATGCAGCAGTGAGATATCTTCGTTCGGTACATTCTCGTGCATGCGATAGGAAACGTAGGCGATGCGTTCGGCCGTCGGAGAGAATGCCGGCGACAGGCTCATGAAGCCGTCGTAGGTGATGCGCCTGGGATTGTAGCCATCGTAGTCAGCGACAAAAATTTCCTTGGGGCCCGGTCGGTCGGAGACGAAGGCGACCTGCGTCGAGGCCACGCCGGGCATGCCCGTGTAATAGAGCACCGCCTCGTCGGAGAAGGCATGGGCGATCGCCCGCAGCTTCGACGCGGGCTCGGTGTAGTATTCGCCGGTAACTTGCTTGCCGCTCTGGACGTCGAAGAGGCGGAATTCGGCCAGCACATCCTCCTCGGTGCGTCGGACGCGGCCGAGCACCAGCGCCTCAGCTCCGGTTCGCCGCCAGGCGAGCCACTCTTGATCATCCTCGGCAGTGGGGCGGGGATAGTGTTCGGAATCCACGATGTCGAAGACCATCGAATGGTGCAGGTCGTCGCGCAGAACCCGATGTAGCTCGATAGCGTCCTGCTCGGCTCCTGCCAAAGCCTGCAGGGGAGGCAGGGCCAGCGTGACCGGTCGAGCCGCCCGCCCGCGCAACTCGAGATAAACCTCCTGCTGAGGAGCGGGCGCCGTCGTCTCTGGCCGGCCTATCTCGGCCGCAGTCCCCGTGGTCCCTCCTGCAATGCCCTGCTGCGACACCACCGCCAACGCGAGAACTGCAAGCGTCAGAACCGCCTGCCGTGGTGAGCGAGAGCGAGGCAAAGTTCTATTCCTGCATGAACGCAAGGCGTACTCCTAACGATCTGCCTTCGTAGGCCTGGGGGAGAGGGGGTAAGGGACCAGAGCTCGAGATCGCTCTCGTTGCTGCCTGGTCGAATAGGTTGTTACCGGAGCCCGATCGAATCTCGGGTCCGACGATGAGCCTGCCGCCCCGATCGATGCGGAAGTAGACGAGCGCCGTGATGGGCTGCGCGTAGGGCCCGCGCGTGGGTGGTTCCCAGTGTGTGGCGATGCGGTCGAGAAGAAGTTGCAGGTAGTAGTTGAACTGAAAGTCTTCGACCGTCACTCCCGCCGTCTGCTCGGCTCCCATAAGACCGATGCTGCCATCCCTCTGAGCAGTCTGAGCCTGAACAGTCGGCTGCTGTGTCTGGCTCGAGCGGCGCGCCGCTTGAGGCTGTCGCCTCGCCTCCTCCTCTGCCCGCAGCCGCTCTTCCTCCTCGCGACGGCGACGCTCCGCGGCCGCACGTCGTCGCGCCTCCTCTTCTTCCTCCTCGCGAAGTCGCTCCGCCTCCTCCTCGGCCTCACGCTCACGCCGCAGCGCTTCGAGCGTGTCAGGCACGGGCTCGGGCTCGGTGACCACGACGGCGGGTGGCTCAGGCTCCGGTTCAAGCAACTCCGGTTCGGGCTCAGCATCAGGTTCGTCGGCAGTGGCGGCCGACATCGACACGAGCTGGACCGGGATGAAATCGGGCAACAGGACGTCGGCGGGGATCAGCAAGGGGGCGATGAGGAGAATCAGCAGAACGGCCGTGTGCAACGCTGCTGACGTAATCACCGCCGAGCGAAATCGCAGGTCGGGGAGATCACGGGCGGCCAGGACCTCATGCACACGGTCCGGGACGATCGTGATGCTCTCGGCGGCTGCAGCCATCAGTTGCGCTCGGGGACGGGAGTAGTGATGATCGCGATGTTCGTGAGACCTGCGAGGCGAGCTGCCTCCATGACTCTCACGACGGTGCCATGGGGCACATCTTTGTCGCCTCGCACATAGGCAGCTTGCCCCGGCACGGAGGCAAATGGGACGAGGCGCTCCTCGAGATCATCGAGCGAGACGGTGACATCGTTCAGGAGAACCTCCCCCTCGGCGGTGACGGTCAGATACACCGCGTTGGGAGGCAGGCGACTCATCGGCCGTGTCTCGGGCAGACGAACATCGACTCCTTGTACCATCATCGGTGCAGTGATCATGAAGATGATCAGAAGCACCATGGCGACGTCGACCAACGGGGTGATGTTGATCTCAGAAAGTGCCGAATCGTCATCTTCGGACCAGCCGCCGGACGCCATGCCCATGGCTCAGTCCTCCGTTTCGAAATTACGCGCGATCAGGTTGAGGAACTCGAGGCTGAAGTCCTCCATCCGTCCCTGCATACCGCGAATCTTGCCGAGCAAGGCGTTATAGGCGACAACCGCGGGGATGGCCGCACCAAGGCCGCCGGCCGTGGTGATCAGCGCCGCGC
>CALAKE010000333.1 GCA_937922775.1 uncultured bacterium
CAACGCCGTTCCGAGTCCGAACACACGCAGCACGAAGCTCGTGGCGAACAGTTGAATCGCCAGAGTGACGATGTTGAGCAGCGTGAAGAAACGGCCGAAAAAGGCCGTGCGGGTGTCGAGGTCGCTGATTTCCATCTCAGCGGCCTTGTTGAACTGCCAGTCGACGATCGTGTGGACGACCACCGTGATTACCAGCACCGCGACGATGAGCGCGATGAGGGGTCGTTGCCCGCGATCCTGCTGGAAGGATGCCTCTCCAGCCGTACCATTCCGGTTCCCGGGTGACAGGCGCGCATCATCAACTTGTGACCGATCCGCAGCGTCGCGCAGGGGACCGTTGCCGTGAATGTCCACCAAGTTGCTCCCGGATGTCTCGCGCAAGCTGGTGGCAGCGATGACCTGCAACGTCGCGATCGCAGCCAGGAGGGTGACGGCAGCGGCGAGCAGGAGGGCTCGAGTGCCCAGCGGTTGGGCCAGCCAACCAGCCATTGCGCTCCCCGCGATGCTGCCGAGGATGCCTCCTGCCCCCAACGGCGCGAACAGCCGCCTGGCCTTGCGCGGGTCGAGGAGCTCGTTGGCGAGCAACCAGAACTGCGACGGCAACAGCACCGCGTAGAGCTTCACCCAGATGTAGAAGAGCACCAGGATCCAACCACCGGCGCGCGGCAGGAGCCACCAGAAGGCCAGCAGGTTGACGATCAGGAAAAGGAGCGTGCCGCGGAACAGTGGCACCAGGCTCGTGCGCGGAGCGAGCCGCACGTATAGAACCATCACGAAATAGGTTGCGAGGGCCGTGCCGATGTAGACGTACGGCAGCCTGTCGGCCCCGAGCCCCTCGAGGAAGAGAGCATTGCGCGCGGGCTTGATCAGGTACTGGGTCGCCACCAGGAGAAAGAAATAGCTCGCCAGCGAGATCGTAATGCCGATCTCGGAGCGCCGAACTCTCAGACCCAACATCGACGTAGCTCAGGCATTCTCATGCAACCCGACGCCCTCCTGGTCAGGAGGCGTAGCGTCCGACTCCGCGAAAGGCCTTGCGTACCTCTAGCGCGAGGTAGCGGACAACCCCACGCGCCAGGGACGGGTGCTGTTCCAAGAGATAGTGAAAATCGTCGGCTGCGATGCGCAGCAGATCACAGGCTTCTTCTGCCTCTGCGGTGAAAGCACGCGGGCGTCGGTCGAGGACCGCGAGAGCGCCCACCTCTTCGCCGGGGCCGGCCTGGTGCACCTCGCTACCATCCCTCGATGCCCGCACCTGGCCACCCACCACAAGGAAGAATGCGTCGGCCAGCTCGCCCTGCTGGAACAGGATCGTCGCCTCCTCGAAGTGCTGCTCACTGGCCAGCGTTGCCAGGTCGGCAAGCACCTCCGTCGGGACCTCTGAGAACAGAGGTACTCCGCGCAGGAGACGGGCCTTGTCGACAATGGTGAGTTTCATCCGCGGGAGCATAGCGCGAACGACGAGTCCCTCCAACCTCGGACGGGTCGTGTAGACTCGCTACTCTCGGCCTTCGTTGCTGCTGACGAAGCCGGATTGCGGCACGAGAACAACCAAGAGGATCGGAATTACCAACACCGACAAGGACAAGGACAAGGATGAGCAAGGACCGTAGCCCTGAGGAACAAGCCGTTTGGTTGAGTGAGCAGCCCTCCCACCGGCTCGCCTTCGAGGACCTCGATTTTCTCGCCCGCGATGAGCTGCGACCGGCCCGATTGGAGTTGGAGCTACTCAAGACAGAGATGCTGCAGCAAGAGCAGGGAGTGAGCTCTACGATTGTGGTCTTCGGTAGTGCCCGCGTGCCCTCGCCAGAGGCTGCCGACGAGTTCCTCAGGCGGGCACGAGAGCAGGCCGAGGCGGACCCTGAGTCGGAGCTGGCGCAGATCAACCTGAGAAGAGCCCAGCGGCGGGTGGAGCTAGTGCGCTACTACGAGGAGGCCAGGCACTTCGCGCGGATCGTGTCGGAGCGCACCCAGAAGGATGGCTCGCTCGAATGTGTGATCACGACGGGAGGCGGGCCAGGGATCATGGAAGCCGCCAATCGGGGGGCCCATGACGCTGGCGCCAAGTCGATCGGCTACAACATCGAGATTCCACACGAGCAAACGCCAAACCCATACATCTACCCCGAGCTTTGTTTCAACTTCCACTACTTCGCAATCCGCAAGATGCATTTCTTGCTGCGCGCCAAGGCGCTGGTCATCTTCCCAGGCGGATTCGGCACCATGGACGAGCTCTTCGACGCGCTCACACTGATTCAGACAGAGAAGATGCCGCGGATGCCAGTAGTGCTTTTCAGCCCCGAGTATTGGCACCGCGTGATGAACTTGGACGTGATGGTCGAGGAGGGGACCGTGTCGCCGCAGGACCTCGATCTTCTGACCTACGTCAATACTGCCGAAGAGGCCTGGAAAGTCATCCTGGACTTCTACCCCGATCTGCGGACGTGAGCATCGACGGCTGGAAAAAGCACTTCGCTCTGGGCGAGACGATCTACCTGAACGGCGCCGCCCATGGTCCGTTGCCCTCAGTGGCAATCGAGGCCGCGGAGGAAGCCCTGGGCTGGAAGCGGGATCCCTCGCTGATCCAAGACAGCGTCTATTTCACGCTGCCCGACCGCGTTCGTGCCGCGTCGTCACCCTTCTTCGGCGCCGATGCCGAGGAGATAGCGGTCGTCACCGGTGCTTCAACGGGGATCAACCTCGTCGTTGGGGGATTGGACTGGCGATCAGGGGACCATGTAGTCATTCCGGCGGGCGAGTTCCCCGCCAACTACCTGCCCTGGTTCTCGCTGCGGCCGAGTGGGGTCGAAGTCAGTGTCATCTCGAGTGAACGTGGGGTTCGCGTGGAAGACATCGAAGCGGCCCTGCGCGACCGCACTCGAGCTGTGGCACTCGGGCATGTGAACTTCGCCTCGGGGTATCGGATCGACATCGACGCCATCGGTCAGCTCTGTGCCGAGCGTGAGATTGCGTTCGTAATCGACGCTTCGCAATCATTCTGTGCCGTACCGCTGAATGCCCGCCGCTGTGGGGCGACAGTGGTGAGCGCGGCCGGATACAAGTGGATGTGCTCGCCCTACGGCACCGGGCTCTTCTACATACATCCGGATTGGCTGGAGCGGCTACCGGTGCCCAACGTCAATTGGGAGTCCGTTTCCGGAGCGGAGGATTTCAACAACCTCACCAACCTCGAGCTGACTTACAGGCCGGGGGCTGCCCGGCACGACGCGCCAGAGACTGCCTCCTTCATGAACTGTATGGCGATGGCGTCCTCCTTGGAGCTTCTGGGATCGATCGGGGCGGAAGCGATCTTCGAGCACAGCACCGCTCTTCTCGACCGCCTGATTGAAGGGCTGCCGCCTGGCTTCGAGTCCGGAAGCGATCTCGACCCGGCTCATCGTTCGACCATACTGCGGGTTGTCGGAGAAGATCCGGGGGCGACAGCGGCTGCCTACCAGCGCTGCTTGTCGGCAGGCATCTCGGTGAGTCTGCGCGAGAACGGGATTCGCGTGGCTCCGGGAGTGTGGAATTCTAGCGACGACATCGACCGCCTGCTCGAGGTCCTCGGCGGATAGTGCCAACGCTCGCTAGTCGGTCGGCACGGGGTGATCACCTCGGCGGACAGTTCACTCGCGGTATGAGAGTTTGCCCCTCGGGATAACGAGTCGCCGCTCGCTCAAGCGTCCGCTACGGCGATCACCCCGTGCCTCCCTCGACCTGTTGCCCGATTGCGCCGCGGCCAGGGACGGAGCGCCTGGCGGACCCAGGGCCTCAACCTCTCAGCATGTCACGGGGGAACGAAGACGCGTGATTGCGGCGGCAGACCTTCGAGTGCGGGGAGGTGCGGGGGCGTCGCCGTAGCGGACGCTTGAGCGCGAAGGCAATGTAGCGCAAGACTACCTGCACGCCTTGTGCGCGAACTGTCCGCCAAGGTGATGCCTCCGTACCTCCCGCGCAGATGCGAACTGTCCGCCGAGGTGATTACCCCGTGCCTCCCGACGAGCGAGCGTTGCTGTTGTCCACGTCAGAGTAGGGGCTAGTGGCTGAGGCCCTCGAGGTGATGTACGCGGGCCGGGGGCAGGTTCAGCAGGACTACTTGCGAGCCTTTGCGGTGCCGCATGATCCAGTCGTTCTTGACGGCCTGAGCCTCGGCCAGCTTGGCGAGAGTAGCATGGCGCGCGAAGAGAGCGCGCAGGGCGGGAAACACAACATACCCAAAGAAGGTGAACGTACCGCCGGGTCGCATGGCGGCGAAGCTGGAGCGGAGAATATCCTCGATGGTGCCGGCGTCGAAGTTGTTCAGTGGGGCGCTACATACGACGAAGTCGAACCCTTCGCCCGCCTCGACCTCCTGGGCCGGGGCGTTGTGAATTCTGATCCGGTTTCGGGCCTCGGTGAATGCGGGATCCTCGCGCACAGTCCTGCTCAGGTATTGCGCGAAATCCGAGTTGATCTCATAGCACTCGAGCTCGTCGCCATCGCCCATGCTACGGACAATGGCACGGGTCACGGGGCCGGTTCCAGGGCCGATCTCGAGGATCCGGGCATCGCCAGGTGACCTTTCCCGCAGTGGGCGGGTCATCGCTGTGGCCAGGAATCGCGACGAAGGCTGGATGGCCCCTGTGTGCACGAAATCAGCGCGTAGTTGTGAAAGGAAGGTGAGGCGTTCCTTCAGGCCCATCGATCGGCGCCTCCTGGCAGTTGATCTGCGTGATCGCTGGTGATCCGACGAGCCTAGCCTAACCCAGCGGCCAGTCGGTGGCATCCTCCGGGGGATTGGGGCTTTGGAGCACTATTTGTTGATTCTTTTCCGGGCTTGTGGGGTACGATAGGGGCTGCCGATCCGGTCATGGGTGCACCAGGTGGGTATAGATCGATGGCGATGAAGAAAACGACACGAAAATCAGGTGCCGCGAAGCCCTCTGCCAAGGGGAAAGCCGCTCCTTCGCGCAAGGAGCGGGCGAAAACAAAGCGATCATCGACGAAATCTGCGGCAGCGTCAGCTCCCACCAAGTTGAAAAAGAAATCCGTAGCCAAGAAGTCCGCGCGCACGAAAATGAAGCAAAAATCGAGCCCTAAGAAGCCTGTCGCATCCGCCAAGAGGGCAAAGAAAGCGGCGCCAAAGAAGGCCGCCAAGAAGACCACCTCCAGGAAGGTCGTCGGCAAGACGAAGGCGCCAAAGAGAGCAGCGCCGGCAAAGAAGTCCGCTCCCAGGAAGGCGGTGCCGGCGAAGAAGGCCTCGACTCCCAAGAAGGCGGCTCCGAAGAAGGCGACAGCTGCGAAGAAGGCCGTCCGCAAGAAAGCAGCGCCGGCGAAGAAGTCTGCTCCCAAGAAGGCCGCGCCGAAGAAGGCCGCGCCGAAGAAGGCCGCGACA
>CALAKE010000334.1 GCA_937922775.1 uncultured bacterium
AGCCATTTGCACCAGGCGTCCTTGCAAGCCCTCGAATCGCCCAATCGGGCCACCGAACGCCGTTCGTTCGTGCACATAGCTGTGAGCGGCGTCCAAGGCCGCCTGGGCGATGCCGACCGCCTGCGCGGCGATCCCGGCACGGCCTCCGTCGAGGCTGCGCAGCGCGACCTCGAGCCCCTGCCCCTCTTCACCTAGTCGCTGATCCAAGGGCACAACGCAATCCTCGAATGCGATCTGGTTGGTTGGCGACGAGCGGATGCCCATCTTGTGCTCCTTCGGGATGACGGCAACTCCGTCGGCATCACGGGGAAGGACAAACGCGCTGATGCGCCCACGCTTGGCATCCGGGTCCGTTACGGCGAAAACAACCATGGCGCCGCAAACCTCACCACTCGTCACCCAGGCCTTGCTGCCATTGAGCACATACTCGTCGCCCCGCCGTTCCGCGACAGTGCGCAATGCTCCGGCATCAGAGCCCACATCGGGCTCGGAGAGGCTGAACGCTCCCAACCACTCGCCACTCGCACATGGCACCAGCCAACGCTTCTTCTGGTTCTCGGTGCCGTAAAGAAGAATCGGTGCACAGTAGACCGAGTTCGTGACGCTGATGGCCACGCAGGTCGAAGCGTCTCCTCGTCCCAGCTCCTCGAGTACCAGACAGCTACTGATCCCGTCGAGCCCGGCACCGCCGTACTCCTCGGGAACGTTCATACCGAAGAGCCCGAGCTCCCCTAACTGCTGGAAGATGTCGGCCGGAAATTTCGCCTCACGATCCCACTCGGCGGCTTGCGGCACGATCTCGGCGTCCACGAACTCGCGCACCATGTCGCGAACCATGCGCTGATCTTCATTGAGATCCCAATTCACGATTCTGCTCCGTCAGCCACTGGCTGTCAGTGTTCCGCAGCGGGCCTCTAGTGAGTCGAGTCAAACAAGTCAGGCAGCAGCTTGCGTGCGGCGGCGTGCCGCTGCATCTCGCTGGAGCCGTCGTGGATCTCGATCATCTTGGCATCGCGGTAGAGCCGCTCCACACCGGCGGTCCGCAACCCTCCACCCTGACCCAGGATCTGAACGGCGCGACGCGACGAGGCGACAGCGGCGTTGCAGGCCAGCAACCGGGCCATGGCGGCGGACTCGGTGCGCTCACTGGTCTCGGCACGGTTGGCCGCGTACCAAGTCATCAGCCGTGCCGCGTCAGTCTCGGTGGCACTGTCAGCCAGCATCCACTGCACCGACTGCGAGCGCTTCAGGTCCTCACCGCTCGTGGCGAGGAACTCGAGCGCAGCGTCGAGCGAGGCCTGCGCAACGCCGACCGCGATTGCCGCATACCCGAGGCTGGCTTGATCACTCAATTGCTTCAACACCCCGGGCCCACAGGCATCTGCCGGAAGGCGTTGCTCGTCACTCGCAAAGGTACCGACGAAGGCGACATTGGCGGTACCCGAGCCGTTGAGCCCGAGCTTCTGCTCTTCGTTCCCCACGCTGAGCCCGGCGCTGTCGCGATCGACGAGGAACACGCCGCCGCCAGGCACGACCTCTCCTCCAGCGTCGTAACTGACGGTGGGAACCAGGAATAGGCTCGCGGCGGCAGCACCTGTAATGGAGGCCAGCTCACCATCGAGCTTCTGCCCACCCTCCTCCCCGGCGGCGTCGACGCCGGCGCGGAAGCGCGCCACGGTCGCCCCGTCCGTCACTGCTGCGAGGCAGGCGATGCGCTCGCCGGAAATCAGGTCCGGTAGGATCTGCTCCTTCTGTGCGTCAGATCCGTGCGCGGTCAGGGTGCGTCCCACCAGGCCCACATGGTGGACGAGTAAAGCACCGAGGCTCGCGCTGGCCCGCCCAACCTCTTCGAAAACCAAAACCATGTCCGTGAGGCTGCCCCCTGTGCCCCCGAACTCTTCAGGCAGACACACGCCGAGCAGGTTACCTTCAGCCAACGCACGCATCGATGCCAGGGGAAAGCTCAGCTCGGCATCGGCGGCTGCCGCCTCGGGGGAAACCGATTCCTCACAGATGCGCCGGGCCTTTTCTTGCAGAAGAGCCTCTGCTTCGTTCAGCCGTGGATTCACCGTCGTACCTACGGTTCTAGGGTGGCGAACTCTGGTCGCAGGCGCTCGTAGGTCTGCTCAGGCAGCTCTGGAACCACCCTCGTGTCACTGGTCGTAGTCAAGAAGCTCACGTCGCCCGTCCAGCGCGGCACGACGTGCAG
The DNA here is from genome assembly GCA_937922775.1 of uncultured bacterium. Taxonomy (GTDB): domain Bacteria; phylum Acidobacteriota; class UBA890; order UBA890; family UBA890; genus CALAKE01. The sequence goes on from CALAKE010000334.1 coordinate 2,210, forward strand.
ATGCGCGTGGTCCTTCACCCCGGCGCCCGCAACGGCGCCGAGGTTCATCCCGATATTGAATCCTTGCGGATTGTACGCCCCGCGCAGGATCCCCTCGCATGTCTTAGCGAGCAGAATCATCTCGGCGAGCTGCTCGGAAGCCGAGCCCGCGAGATCGTCGACGTGGGCGTACGGCGCCACCATCAAGTGCCCGTTGTTGTACGGGTACTTGTTGATGATCACGAAGTTGTGCTTGGCACGATGAAGGACGAGGCGATCCTTGTCGCCTTCCTCTCCATTCGCGACGGCCCAGCAGAAAAGGCAGCCATCGACCTCGACTTGGCCCGTCACGTATTCGTACCTCCAAGGCGTCCAGAGGCGTTCCATCACACCTCCATATGCTCGACTGGATCAACCCGCCGGGAGCTCTTCGACAGCCGCGCGGGACGCCAGGCTCAAGAGTTGACGAGCTCGCGGAGATCTTTTCCGGGCTTGAAGTAGGGCACAACCTTGGCCGGCACGTCCACCTTTTCGCCGGTCTTCGGGTTGCGCCCCTGTCGCGCTCCCCTGTGGCGCAGCTTGAAAGAGCCGAAACCACGCAGCTCGATCTTCTCACTACGCCTCAGGGACTCTACGATGGTCTCGAAGAACGTGTTGACCACAAGCTCGGAGTCTTTCTTGCTGAGCCGCGAAATCGCCGCAACTTCCTCAACCAGATCCGCCTTGGTCATACGTAGCTCTCCTGGCTCGTCTTCCCTCGATGGTCGCTAGCCCTCGTGATCGTCGTCTTCCTCAGTATCGAAGCGAGGGGAGTTCGAAAACTTGATCTCTCCGACGACGTCGCCGACCGAGATCCTGCCGTCCTGCTGATAAGCAGTCAGAGGCTCGGGAACAGGCGCTGGCGTCGGCTCCTTCGGTGGGCCCGGATCGAGGTCCTTTGCGGACAGCGCGATCTTGTGGGCGTCGGCGTCGATCTTGAGGATCTTCACCTGCAGCTTGTCACCCACCTTGAGCTCATCGGCGGGATCCTTCACGTGCCTGTCGGCGATCTCAGAGACGTGCACTAGCCCCTCGATGCCCTCATCGATTTCGACGAAAGCACCGAAGTTGGTGAGCTTCGTGACCGTACCCTGAATGACCTCGCCTACCTGGTGGCTCTCGGAGTAATTGTCCCAGATATTGGGTCGAAGCTGCTTGAGACCCAGAGACAGTCGCTGTCGCTCTGCATCAACACTCAGCACAGCAACCTCCACCTCTTGGCCCTTGTGGAGGATCTCGGAGGGATGCTCGATGCGCTTGGTCCACGACATGTCGGAAATGTGGATCAGC
>CALAKE010000335.1 GCA_937922775.1 uncultured bacterium
TACTTCGGACAACGGATCGAGCTGAGTCACGGTGGCGCGAAGGATAGATGCGGCCAATGGAACCTTGATACCGGAAGATGCTCCCCTGCACAACCTCGGGGTGATCGGCTTGGCGGACAGTTTGCGTCTGCGCGGTCGGCACGGGGGCATCACCTTGGCGGACAGTTCGCGCACTTGGTCCGCAGATGAGCCCGCAAGTTCGAAGCCTTCACGCTCAAGCGTCCGCTACGGCGACGCCCCCGCGCCTCCCTGGCGCCCGATCGCCTGTGCCCACCCCACCACGCTGATGTCCTCGTTGCCCTTACTCCACGCTGACCAGTACCGACGGCGAGGAGGACAGCGGTGCCACCCCATGCAGAACCGCGACCGGCGGCTGATGGCTCAGGACTCCACAGAACGTTGCTGCAGCAGCAGGCGTTGGAGGCTGCTGTGGTGGTCGAGGGAGTGAAGGGTGAGCAAGGTAGCGGACGATGGGCACGGAAAGGAGCGAGGCGCGGGGTGATCGCCGTAGCGGACGCTTGAGCGAGCGGCGACTCGCTATGCAAGGGGGCTAGGTCACCTACCGCGAGTGAACTGTCCGCCGAGGTGATTACCCCGTGCCGACCGTTCAAGCAGGCGCCAACCCGCGGCTAGAGCCCCCGGAGGACCTCGAGCAGGTCGCTCACCGGCGGGCGTTCGCGGTAGTCCTCGTCGATCCGCAAGTAGCGCACGATGCCCCCCTTGTCGATCACAAGAGTCGCCGGATGCGGGATCTCACGTCCGCGGCTGTCAGCGTCGTTGAAGATTCCGTACTGTCGAATCGTATCGGCGCCCGGATCCATCAGGAACGTGAGGTCAGCTCCCTGTGCGTCACGAAGCTCGCGCAGCTTGTCCGGTTCGTCATGAGCGATAGCCCAGACAACGGTGTCGGTCACCCGAATGGAATCGATGGCGTCTTGCAGCTCGCCGAGCTGCGTGCGGCAGTAGGGTCACCAGGTGCCCCGAAAAAAGACCAAAACGACGTTCTTTTCACCCTGGAGATCGCTGAGTTGCAACGAATCTCCGTCAATGGACTCCAGAATGATTTCCGGGGCCTCAGAGCCGATCTCCGCGGCGGCCTGCACTTGGACTGACCGAGGATTCCAACCCGGCCGGTCGACAGGGTCTGACCCGGCGGCGGCTTCCAGATCCGCCGCTGGGCCCACGATTGCAGCAGCAGCGAGCAGGACCCCTGTGGCCGACATCCTGATCCTGCTTCCTTGGGCACGCCTCTGCGTTCGTCGTCTGTCTGACATCTATTGTTCCTATCCGTTCATCCGTAGTTGAGGTTTCAGGCGGCCTTGCCCGCCCGCTGATCCCAGGAATAGTCGATCAGCGCCTCAGGATCCAGTACCCAGATGGATCTTCCTTCGGAATCGACCAGCCCATCGCGGCGAAACTCATTGAATATGGTGCTGGTGGTTTCACGAGTCGACCCGACGAGCTGCGCCAGGTCCGACTGAGTCAGGGGCAGGTCAATCAGCGTGCCCCGATCGTCATCGTAGCCGAAATCGGCAGCTAGCTCCGAAAGGGCGTTGGCCAGCCGTGTGCGAACATCCTTGGTAACGAGGTCGATGATGCGGCTCTCGATTTGCTGCTTTCGCCGGCCGATGATGCGAGAGAACTCCAGAGCAAGTCGCGGATTTCTCCCCAGGTACACCTCGAGATGGTCCCTTCTGATCGAGCAGATGAAAGCGTCCTCGACCACGGTCGCCGTACCGTTTCGCAGATCCTGTCCAGTGATGGCGAGCTCGCCGAAGACCTCGCCCGGGCGCACGTAGCAGAGGATCAGCTCTTTGCCATCATCTGAGATGCGTGAGAGCTTGATCTTTCCGGACTTCAGCACATAGATCGTATCGCTCAGGTCGCCCTCTCGGTAGATCGCTTCTCCTTGCTGACGGAGCTCTGTTTCGACCAACTCACCTAGCTGGCGCACCTCGGAGGTGGCCAGGCCACTGAACAGATCAACTTGCCGTATGTGCCAATATTTCGCCTGGGAAACTGCGAGTGCTGATTGCATCGTCGAATCTCCTCGACGGTGGGGACTTGCGATGCTCGTGTCTTGAGCGGCTTGTATGGATAGTTTTGCCGATCTACCGTGGCTGGTTTCACACAAAAACGAAGGTGAGTGCGAATTTGGGCACGGGACGTGCTAAGTCGTGCAGCGCGGGCCTAGCGTTCACGAGACCTGCAGTGCCGGGCGGCGCAGGCCCCTGCGTTCAACCGGTGGAATAGTGAGAACGCTCCCAAATGAATCCGAGCAGGTAGCCAAGCACACCGAGTGCGAAGATGGGCGCCAGGTGGCCGCTCATCACATGAGTTGGGTCGGATACCGGGCAGATGAGTCTGAACGTCGCGTCGGCCACGACGCCGCCCCCGAGTCCACTCAAGAGGCCGATCGTGCGCGGCCGCACGGGAAGTGCCCTGACAGCAAGCCAGGAGACGACCAGCAGAAAGGGAAGCCCCAGAAGCAACTCGTGGCGGAAACACATCAGGCACAGGCTCCAGACATAATCCACCGGAGTCGGTGAGACCAGCCAGATTGCCGCGTTCACCGCTACGTGGAGACCGAGAGCGGCGACAATGAGTCCACCGATCATGCTCCTGGACATGCCCAGGCCTGGAACCGCCACACGCAGGGCAATCCCCATGAATCCAATGCCCAGCAGGATCTCGGCGACCACCGGCAACCAGGCCAGAAGAAAGCCGAGGCGATCGAGATCCGGCCTTTGCTCGTAGACCATCTGTGGCAGCAAGAACGCCGCAATCGTGAGTGGAACAACCCAGAGCATGCGCCGCCAAGGAGCAGCCATCGGGCGCACCGGGCTCAGGTCACACGCCACAGCTTGCCTCAGCCTCTCTGGAATCTGGCTTGTGGATTCACCAGCAGCAGGATCGCTCATTTATCCTG